>JAZGGS010000237.1:0-2587 GCA_036480595.1 Ignavibacteriaceae bacterium | reverse complement strand
AAAATATTTTTAAGATCAGTAATCATTCAATGGGAAAATTAAAGAGTGCTTCAACAAAAAACAATAAAAAAAGAGTTACCACTAATGTGATAACTCTTTAAAAATAGGGGGGAAAGAAAATATTATTCTATAATTTTCTTCTCTTTCAATACTGTTTCAACGGTAATTGCACCAATTTCCTGCAGATCGTATTTAACCCTTGTATGAGGTTTGTTAATCTTAATATATCTTGTAAGATCGATTGGCGTACCAATAATAACTGCATCACATTTGGTTTTGTTGATTGTTGTTTCAAGATCTTTCATCTGTGCCTTACCATAACCCATTGCAGGAAGAAGTACCCCGATATCAGGATATTTCTTGAAAGTATCGGTAATCGATTTTACTGTATAAGGTCTTGGATCAACAATTTCTTTAGCTCCATGTTTTTGTGCAGCAACTGTTCCCGCACCATACAGCATCCCTCCGTGAGTTAAAGTTGGTCCGTCTTCAACCACAAGTACTCTCTTGCCCCTGATAACATTAGGATTCTCAACCATAACAGGAGAAGCAGCTTCAATTATGGTAGCACCAGGATTAACTAATTTTATATTTTCAATTACATCAAGAACATCATCAGCATTTGCAGAATCAATTTTGTTGATGATAGCCGCATCAGCCATTCTTAAAGAAGTGTTGCCCGGATAATAATATAATTCATGTCCCGGTCTGTGCGGATCTACAACTGTAAAGGTTACATCAGATTTGTAAAAAGAGAAATCGTTGTTGCCGCCATCCCATAGAATTACATCAGCTTCTTTCTCTGCTTCTCTTAATATTGCCTCGTAATCAACGCCGGAATAGATAACACCGCCGCGTGCAATATGAGGTTCGTACTCTTCAATCTCTTCAATTGTGCAATGGTGCTTTTTAAGATCGGAATATTTTGCAAACCGTTGTACTTTCTGTTTTACAAGATTGCCGTAAGGCATTGGATGGCGTATAGCCACTACTTTTTTACCTGCTTCTGTTAGCACTTCCACAATCCTTCTAGAAGTTTGTGATTTACCGCATCCTGTTCTTACAGCCAAAACTGATACAACAGGTTTTTTACTTTTTACCTGCGTCTCTTCGGCACCAAGCAATCTGAATGAAATGCCTGCTGCATTAACAATTGAAGCTTTAACCATCACATAATCAAACGGAACATCGGAATAAGAAAAAACAACTTCATCCACCTTTAATTTTTTAATTAAATTTTCAAGTTCCTTCTCATCATAGATTTTTATTCCTTTAGGATAAAGCTTACCGGCAAGCTGTTTGGGATAAACTCTTCCTTCAATATCCGGAATTTGTGCTGCTGTAAATGCCACAACATTGTAATGCCGGTTCTTTCTAAAAAAAATATTAAAGTTATGAAAATCGCGCCCGGCGGCGCCCATTATTAAAACATTTTTACGAGCCATAAATATCTCCTTTGGTTCGGCGTTTTACAAAAAGTTACAAAAAAACATCAACAAATTTAATAGATTAGTACGAGAAAAACTTTTTATTCAGAAGTCTGGAACCAGAAACCAGGAGCTAGGGAAAAAATCCCGCTTTTGATATCAGGAATCCAGTATCCGGCATCAGAGCTGCATTTTGCACAAATTATCTGCTATAGGATGAGTAATTAAGTTTTTTGTTCAATATTTTTAGAATAGAAAAAAACAACTCCCTACAAAGTTAAAAGAGGATGAGATGAAACGGCTAATACTTTTTTTTACAATTATTATTTTATCTGCTGCTCAACTTTATTCGCAATCGCTGGATAATTTTGATAAGTATTTTACTGATCAAACAATGCGGATTGATTATTTCCATATCGGAGATGCGATTGAAGAGTTTATAACTATCGATCAAGTCTATCAATACGGCACATGGGCTGGGAGCAGGGTTAATCTCCTGGATAGTTTTAACAACGGAAGATATTACGTTAATATTTTTGATGCTGAATCCCGTGAACTGATTTTCTTAAAAGGATTTGATAGTTACCTCGGTGAATACAAAACAAGCGAAGACGCAATTGACAGGATAAAGCGAACTTACCACGAAACAGTTCTGATTCCATTTCCGAAAAACATGATCATCTTTTCAATTGAAAAAAGAGATAGAAATAATCATTTGTTCCAGATATTTACTGAGCATATAGACCCTGCGGATGTTTCAATAATTAGAGATGAAATAAAAGATCGGACTGTTGCTGTTTATGAGTCAGATAAAAATGCTGACCCTCATTTAAGAGTTGATATAGCTATACTTGGCGAAGGTTATACGCTTGATGATAAAAGAAAATTTGAAGAAGACCTTAAATATTTTACAGGTGTATTTTTCAGCCAGCCGCCATACAGCTTCTATGAGGATAAGTTTAATATTTACGGGGTGTACAAGCCCTCTGAAGATAGCGGAGTTGATGAACCACGGGCTAACATTTACAAAAATACAGTTATGAATTGTACTTTTAATTCACTTGGTTCCGAAAGATATCTTTTAACAGAAGATAATAAAGCTGTAAGAGATCTTGCAGCACACGTTCCTTATGATGCACTTTATATAATGGTAAACCACA
>JAZGGS010000236.1:0-4382 GCA_036480595.1 Ignavibacteriaceae bacterium | reverse complement strand
CCACTCATTTTCAATTAAAGAATTTATGATCTGTTTACCTCTGTGCCCAAAGATCGGATGATTCACTTTAGAAAGTTCATCAGCAATTTTTAATGCAATTTCTGCCGTTGGTTTGTTTGATGAATTTGATTCCTCTAAAACTTTTATTGCGGTATTATAAATTGAATATTCCCAATCTTTACTAAAATGCTGCTCGATCATTGAATCATTATTAACATATCCATATTGTTCGTTTGCACAATTAACAATTCCCATCCTGTTAGTTAGAAAATCGGGTATGTAGGTAATCCCTTTTTTAACCAGAAGATCTCCATCTTTTTCAGGGTCCTCCAATTGGTTGTTTGCAGCACCGCAAATAATTTTAGTTCTTATTTTAGCTATGGTTTCAGGATTTAAGATTGCTCCGGTAGCGTTTGGTGAAAAGATATCACATTCTTCTGAAAAAATTGACGCATCATCTATATCGACAAGTCTGCACTCAATATTTCGCATTTCATATTTTTCCCTTGCTACTATTACGTTATCAGGATTTACATCACAGGCAATAATTTTACTTACTCCTTTTTCAAATAAAAATCCAACAAGCGGTATTCCCACGTGGCCCAATCCCTGCACAGCAACCGTTTTTCCTTGGAGCGAACCAAGTTTAAGGAAGTTGACAGCAGCTTCCATTCCACAAACCACTCCCCTCGCAGTTGGGATTGCCGGTACCCCGCTTCCACCAAGTTCAGGCGGAATGCAGGTTGTAAACCGGGTTCCTGAAAAAATATCAACCATATCTTTTACATCGGTTCCTAAATCTTCAGCAGTAACATAACATCCTTTTAACGAAGAGATAAATAAACCGTATTCTTTGTAAATATGATGACGCACATCGGGGTTATTCCATTCATAAGCAGGATTATGCGCAATCACTCCTTTTCCCCCACCCCACCACAAACCCGCAAGAGCATTTTTAAAAGTCATCCCGGCAGCCAATCGTAAACCATCTCTAAAATAACTTTCGATGTTATCATACTTCCAGAACCTAACTCCGCCGGCGGCTTGTCCGCGGTTAGTCCCGTGAACAAATGCGCCATGCAGCATTTCATATTTTTCAGAAACTTGAAAGAACATTCCTTCGTGTTCAATAAAATCTCTTTTATCTTCAGAAAAATAATCTGCAATAGGTTGAAGAATAGAATGTGAAGCTAATAAAGCACCTTCTGTATCATTAAAGACGAAGTAAAACTTTTTAATTTTATTTTTGGTTAAGAACCTAATAAAGTCCTGAGGTGAAAGAGACAGAAGTTGATGCTTACCAGACATTATCCCTCACTTTATTTATTTCGATAAAAAAAACATATTAACTAAATATCCAAATGCACAGTATCAACAGTTAGTGTATCTACTATTTCGCTATCATGAACAATTACTGCACTTAATTTATTCCCTGCAAATACTCTTGTATCAACATAAACAGCATTACTCAATTTCTCATAAAAAACATCTTCAAAACCAGTATGCCCAACTACCTGCAGCTTTCCCAGGTTCATCAGTTTATCTCTTGTCCACAAAACTCCATGTTCGCTATTTAACTCAGACTCTACAACATTTAAAAATTTATTCATATCATCTAATGGTTTTTTGCCAAGTTTCCTTGAGTAATAACCTGATATACCAGCATGAGAAATAAAACAATCCTCCAGGTTTAAGATAAGTGGTGCTTTAATAAGAAAATTAAGATGAAGGTTCATTTCTTCAAAACGATTGCTGTAAGAATCCAATGTTGTTTCAGAACCATTATAAATCCAGGATTTTCCAAGAGGGCTTGACGGATGTTTAATAAAATAGTAAAACATAAGATCGTGGTTACCGGCTGTAAAAGTTATCCGGTTCTTCTTTATGAAATCAACAACTTCATAATTATTTTTGCCTCTATCTACCAAATCACCAACAGAGCAGATTGGAATTCCGGGATAGCTGCTAATAATCTCATTGTAAAGTTTTTCCAGGGTAAAAAAACATCCGTGGATATCACCGATTACGGCTATCATAGGCAATCAGATATGGAAAATTTCATTAGCATATTTTGTTAACTCATCTCTAAAATCAGGGTGCGAAATTTCTATAAGAGCCCTGGCTCTTTCTTTAATAGATTTGCCGAAGAGCTGTGCAATGCCATATTCAGTTACAACGTAATGCACATCAGCTCTGGAAGTAACAACACCGGAGCCGGGTCTAAGTTGTGAAACAATACGGGAAGTTTTTCCATCCTTGGTAACAGAAGGAAGAGCAATAATCGGCTTGCCGCCTTCTGAATGGGCAGCACCGCGTATAAAATCTACCTGCCCGCCAATACCACTGTACAATTTAGTTCCGAAAGAATCGGAACAAACCTGTCCGGTAAGATCAACTTCGATGGCAGAATTTATTGCAACCATCTTTTTGTTTTGCGCAATAACAAACGGATCATTTACATATTCCTGGGGATGAAATTCAATAACCGGGTTGTTATCAATAAAATCGAAAACTCTTTGTGTACCCAGAATAAAACCTGCAATTATTTTACCGGGGTGTAGAGTTTTTTCTTCACCATTAATAATTCCCTGTTCAACCAGTTCGATTATCCCATCGGAAAACATCTCGGTGTGAATACCCAGGTTTTTCCGTTTCCTCGCATATTTCATAACTGAATCGGGAATGGCTCCTATGCCCATTTGCAGCGTAGCACCATCCTCAATTAAATCAGCAACATTTTTTCCAATCCTGTCATAAATATCGAGTAATTCTTTACTTGCATTGGGATCAACCTGGGGCAGCTCCTGGATCTTTTCGGTATGTTCAACTATATGGTGAATTTTATTTATATGAATAAAGCTGTCCCCCAAACTCCTTGGCATTTCGCTATTACATTGGGCAATTATTATTTTTGATTTTTCAGCTGCCGTTTTAATTGTTCCAACATCAACACCATAACTGCAAAAGCCATGTTCATCCGGCAGTGAAACATTAAGTAAAGCAACATCAACAGGAATAATTCCTCGTTTAAATAGAAGGGGAAGTTCTGAGAGGAAAATGGGGATGAACTCAGCCCTGCCCTCGTTAATTGCTTTACGTGTATTTGCACCTATAAAAAATGCTTTATGTTTAAAATGCTTTTCCATCCCCGGTTTAACATAAGGGAGGTCTCCAACTATAAGAATGTGATAAACCGTAACATCTTCAAGTTCATCTTTTCTTCTAACCATTGCACGCACAAGTTCTAAAGGAACTGCGCAGCCGGGCTGTATAACTATGTTATCGCCGGACTTTATATTTTTAACAGCTTCATCTGCAGTGCAAAGTTTCTTTTTATAAAGATTTAAAATGTTATTTGGATAATTTTTTATTTTTATTTTTTCTTCTAAATTCATTATAGGTTGCAATTAAGTTATTAACTTCTTTCTATTTAGATAAAAAAGATAAGTGTTGTTTTACTTTAGATATCATAATTAGTTTGTTAGAAAAAGATGCAGCTTTTTATACTCAAGATTAAAAGTCTGTGCAAGCGATTCATTTACGCAGTCACCGTTATGAGTACAAACACCATTGGCTAATCCTTCGTTCCCCAAAAGAGCATCAGTTATCCCATTATCTGCAATCGGGTGTATATATTCCATTACCGAATTATTCAAACCGTAGCTAGCAGTCCTTGATACGATTGCAGGCATATTAGGAACACAGTAATGAATAACATTATGCAAATTATAAACCGGGTCTGATAGAGTAGTAATCCTGCTGGTTTCAACGCAACCACCTTGATCAATGGAGACATCGACAATTACTGATCCATTTTTCATATTCTTCACCATTTCTTCACTTACAAGGTCTGGTGTTTTTTCACCTTTAATTAATACAGCGCCAATCAGTACATCGGCAAACTTTACACCGCGGGAGATAGTATATGGATTAGCCATCACAGTTGTTACCTGTTTATGAAAGCGGGATTCCACCTGCCTTAACCTGTTCAGGTCTTTATCAATTACAATTACCTGCGCACCTCTTCCAAGGGCTGCCCTTGCGGCAGTAATTCCTACAACCCCGGCGCCAAGAATTACAACTGCAGCAGGTGCAACACCTGTAATTCCGCCCAGCAGAATTCCTCTTCCTCCTTCAGAATAACTTTCCAGGTATCTTTCGGCAACTTGAATTGCAATCTGCCCTGCTATTTCGCTCATCGAATGAAGTATTGGCAATCGTGAATCTTTTTCAATTAACTCGAGACCAATTGCAGTTATCTTTTTTTCCAAAAGTTTCTCAACAATTTTTCGACTTCCAACTGCTAGCTGAAGGAATGAGAAAAGGATTTGATTTTCCTGGAGATAATCAATTTCTTGATCAGAAATGGGTGCAACTTTTGC
>JAZGGS010000235.1:0-10733 GCA_036480595.1 Ignavibacteriaceae bacterium | reverse complement strand
ATTCATAGTACCACACCCACCTGCCTTCAGGCATATCCTCAACAAAAAATCCTTCGGATTCAAGTTTACCCGATTGATAAAAATACTTCCATTTACCTATATTGGAATTGTTTTCAATCCTGCCAATTATTGCTTCGTTACCATTTTCATAAGATAGTTTAAAGTTTCCATGTTTAACACCATCTACAATATCATATTCAATAATTTTATCCTCAACCCGGGCTCGTTCTGTGCCGGTAAAAGGATTTTCTTTACCTTGCTCATAAATTAAGTCATCTCTAATTTCAAGTTTATTATCAGTCAGTTCAACATTATCGCCGCAGGATACAATTAAAAACTGCATTAAGCCTGCAATAATTATCACAAAAATTTTAACAAGCAATTTTCTTTTTAACATGACTGTCCTGTTTTTGTTGAATTGAAATTATCTAATTATACCTGAAAGGTTACCAAGGAAATTTTTTAAAATTACTAATTACTTGTTTAAAACTTTTTGATAAGCTTCAACAAGTTTTTTCTTGGTCTCTTTTAAATCCAGCGAAATAACTTTCACTTCTCCAAGTACAGGCATAAAGTTGGTATCGCCGTTCCACCTTGGAACAATATGAAAATGGAAATGTTCATCGATACCTGCTCCGCCAACCCTGCCAAGGTTGGCTCCTATATTAAACCCCTGCGGTTGATAAACTTCCGTAAGAGCTTTTTTTGCATCCTGTAACTGCCTTATCAATTCTGCCGATTCTTCAACTGTAAGATCTGTTAGCTCATCCATATGCCTGTTCGGCACAATCATTAAATGACCATTGTTGTATGGATAAAGATTAAGCATAGTAAGCATAACATCGGTTTTATAAACAAGAAGGTTATCAGCATCGGAAACATCTTTTAGAGCAGCATCGCAGAAAATACAAACATTATCTATCTGTTCTTCTCTGAATGATTCTATATATTTTGAACGCCAGGGTGACCAGAGATTATCCATAGTATTTTTAAAAGTACAATGTTTGCAAAGGAACTACCTGAATTGACAAGCAGCACTGGTTTTAATTACCTTCTTCTCTAGATTTATTATACTCATCAATCACTTTTTGTTCAACTTCTTTAGGCATTTCTTCATAATGATCGAATGTCCTGTGATGAACACCTCTTCCTTGTGTTAAGCTTCTTAGGTGAGAAGAATACCTGTAAAGTTCTACCAGAGGAACGTGAGCTTTGATTACCTGGAATCGACCATCGGAATCCATTCCAAGAATTTTACCTCGTTTACTTGAAATATCTCCCATTACATCGCCCATATAATCTTCCGGAACTTTTATTTCCACTTGGTAAATAGGTTCAAGCAGGCAAGGTTTAGCATCAATAAAGCCCTTTTTAAAACACTGCGATGCAGCAATCTTAAAAGACATTTCATCCGAATCTACGTTATGAAAAGTACCGTCAAACAGAGTAACTTTTACATCAACTACTTTATTGCCGGCTAAAACACCCTTATTCATTATTTCATGGATTCCTTTTTCAACTGCGGGAATAAATCTTCCGGGAACAGCTCCGCCAACAATAGCATTTACAAATTCAAATCCCTTCCCTCTTATCAGGGGTTCCATCTTAAAGTGAACATGCCCATACTGCCCTCTTCCGCCGGATTGCTTTTTATGTTTATACTGTACATCGGCAATTTGCTTTTTCATAGTTTCCCGATAAGGAATTCTTGGTTCAACAAGGTCAACTTCCACACCGTATCTTTCTTTAAGCCGTTTAACTGCAAGAGTTAATTGTGTTTCGCCTTGTCCTGAAATTATTGTTTGTGAAATTTCAGGATCAAATTTTACATTGAATGAAGGATTTTCTTCGTGCAATGTATGCAAACCGGTTGCTATTTTGTCTTCGTCACCTTTGGCTTTAGGAACAATTGCACCTCTAATAACCGCTTCCGGAAATACAATCGGATTAATTATTACAGGATAATTTTTTGATGTAAGAGTGTTATTTGTGTGTGAGTCCTTAAGTTTAACAACTGCACCAATATCACCGGCAACAAGCTGCGAAACATCTTTCCTGTGGTGCCCGTTCAAAATTGATAACTGGTTAAGCCGCTCTGTTTTATTATTTGTTTCGTTAAGCAAATCCATACCAGCGCTAACCTTGCCGGAGTAAACCTTGAACAGGGAAAGCTCTCCTACGTGCGGTTCGGAAATTGTTTTAAATATAAATATTACTGGTTCGCCGTTTGGATCTGGTTTAATCTTTATCGATTCCTCTTTACCTGCAAGTACAGCTTCTTCCCTGTCTCTTGCATCTGGTGAAGGAAAATAATCAGTAACAAAATCCAAAAAGTTATTAGTTCCTACACCTTTATCTGCCGAAACAGCAAAAACCGGTATAAGACTCCTAAGTTCAATTCCCATTTTTAATCCAGCTTTCAGATCATCCTCAGAGAGTGTGCCTTCCTCAAAATACTTATTCATCAACTCCTCGGAGTTTTCCGCAACGGATTCAATCATTTCGGTCCTTAATGCTTCTGCTTCTGATTTTACATTATCCGAAATTTCAACTTCAGTAACTTTTCTGCTGCCGCTATCACCGTAAGTGTAAGCTTTCATTTTAACAACGTCAACAACGGTATTAAAATTTATCCCTTCAGAAACCGGGAACGTAATAACTGTTGCCCCGGAACTTATACGGTCTTTTGCCTGCTGTAATGTTTCATTAAAAGTAGAATGTTCGTTATCAACTTTATTAATAATAATTGATGAAGGAACTTTATATTCTGAAATAAAATTACTTGCAACTTCAGAGCCAACTTCAACACCTTCGGCAGATCTTAATACCAGTACTGCATTATCGCAAACTTTCATAGCACTTTTAACATCGCCAACAAAATCAGAATAACCTGGTGTATCCAGTATGTTAACTTTTGTATTATTCCAATCAAGGTGCATTAGTGAAGATGAAATTGAAATTTGTTTTTCAATTTCGTCTGAAGTGTAATCGGAAACCGTGTTACCTTCGGTAATGTTTCCAATCCTGTTTGTTTCTCCTGCAGTGTAAAGAAGAATTTCAGAAAATGAAGTCTTACCACTGCTGCCATGCCCAATTAAAGCAATATTCCTGATCGATTCAGTTTCGAACTCTTTCAAATATACCCTCCTGGTATTATATGGCTTAGTTTATGAAAAATTATTTTTTAAAGTAATTTAAGAATGTATATAACCCTTTAGCAATTGCCCTAAAATTAGTTACCAACATCATCAAAGGACCCTCTACCCCGCTTCGAACTTTTTCTTCAAGACTTAGAATGGTATCGACCCTGTTTTTAACGCTTTGAACAATGTTTTTTGAGGTTTGAATTTGACCTTTAGCATCTTCCGTAATGATTGAAATTTTTTCCGTGAGTTCCGATACGTTAACTATCAAAGGGTTGATCTTTGAAGAAATTTCATTAAGATCCTTCTGCATTGCTTTAACCGAGCTGGTAATTTTAGCCAGGTAAAAAATAAGAGCCATGCAAAGAGCTGATGCAGAAATAAGAAGAATGATTGTTAAGATATCAATTAAATTCATTAAGGAAAATTACTCTTCTGATTTTTTAGTTTCTTTATATGCATCAACGCCGGCTTTAATTGCGGTTTTAATCTGATCTCGTTTTTGTCCAGCAGTTTCCTTACCGGTTTTCAAATAATCGCTGGTTTTCAGCTTGGCATCGTGCATAACCTTTTCAGCATCTTTCATCAACTTATCAGATTTAATTTTAGCATCTTTGATTAGTTTATCAGATTTTTTTTTGCCTTCATTTATTAAATTGATTGCCTTGTCTTTAGCTTCAGTAAGATATTTTTCAGCATCGTCCAGGTAATCATCCGATTTGATTTTAATTTCTTCACGAAGTTCTTTACCGCTCTTCGGTGCATAAAGAAGTGCAAATGCAGCTCCAATGGCGCCGCCAGTTAAAAAACCTAATAATAAACCTTTGCCAAAATTATTTTCCTGTGCCATAATTCTCTCCTTTCAAAAGAAAAATTAGGATTATAAATATAGTAATAGGGGTTTTGAAAATCAAGAAAACGGCTCATAAAAGCCGTTTTCGTGACTTAATAAAAATTAGAACAGTATTTCTTAAACTAATAATATATTACTAGAAAAATTTTACTTCATATTCTTTATAATTTCATCGGCAAACCTGGAAGTTTTAACCTTCCTGGCACCTTTCATCTGTCTTGCAAAATCATATGTAACAACTTTAGAACGAATAGTGCGCTTCATAGCTTTCTCTATTAGGTCAGCAGCTTTCTGCCAGCCAAGATATTCAAGCATCATAACGCCGGAAAGAATAAGTGAACCGGGATTTACCATATCTTTGCCTGCATATTTAGGAGCTGTTCCATGTGTAGCTTCAAAAAGTGCTGTGTGGTAACTTATGTTTGCACCTGGAGCCATTCCAAGCCCGCCAACCTGTGCAGCTGCAGCATCGGAAATGTAATCTCCATTTAAATTAGGAGTTGCAAGAACTTCATACTCATCTGGTCTTAACAGCAACTGCTGGAACATGCTGTCAGCAATTCTATCTTTAATTAGAATTTTTCCTGCAGGGAGTTTACCATCGTATTTACTCCAGAGTTCATCTTCAGTAATAGTAAGCTTTGGAAATTTTTTCTTCGCAACTTTATAGCCCCAGTCTTTGAATGCACCCTCAGTAAACTTCATAATATTTCCTTTATGAACCAGGGTTACGCTGCTTTTCCCGCTATCTCTTGCATATTCAATTGCCTTTTTAACAAGCCGTGCAGTGCAAAATTCACTTATCGGTTTAATTCCAATACCAGATCCTGCCCTGATATTATTCTTCGCTTTTTTATTTATGTAGCTTATTACCTGCTGCGCAGATTTTGTACCAGATTTAAACTCGATTCCGGAATAAACATCTTCAGTATTTTCTCTGAAAAGAACTATATCAAGCAACTGGGGATTTTTCATAGGTGAAGGTGTACCGCTGTAATACTTTACCGGGCGCACACAAGCAAACAGGTCCAGCTGCTGGCGTAATGAAACGTTCAGACTTCTGATACCACCGCCGATAGGAGTTGTTAACGGTCCTTTTATAGCTATATTATATTCTTGGATTGCATCAACAGTTTCTGCCGGAAGCCATTTATTCTTTCCATACTTTTTAACTGCTTTATCGCCTGCATAAATCTCCATCCAAACTATTTTCTTTTTTCCTTTATAAGCTTTTTCAACAGAAGCTTCCAACACTCTTTTCGAAGCTTTCCAGATATCCGGTCCTATTCCATCCCCTTCAATAAAAGCAATAATCGGTTTATCGGGTACCACCAGTTGATTATCTTTTACAACAATCTTTTTACCCTTTGAAGGGACTTTTATTTTTTTATAACCAGCCATAATTAAACTCCTTAATAAAATTAATCAGATTCGATTGTTACCTTTCCATATCTTTTTTGATAAAAAAATACGCTGATAGTTCCTACAAGAATGGCAAACCAAAGTGTAACAACCCTAACAATAAATGTTGTAGCAACAGCTACTTCTTTAGAAATATTTTCTTGAATGAGCATGAAGGTAAGTGAACCTTCGGTAACCCCAAGCCCACCCGGCAGCATAGAAATTGCCCCTATTATAGTAGCAAAACTGTAGCTAAACGATGCCCAAATCAATCCAAAATCAATATTAAAATTAAGCAGAATAAAATAATATCCCAAACATTCAAATCCCCAGGCAATCAAACTTATAATTGTCATCAACAGCAGAGGTTTCATTTTTAGCAGTTGATATGAACTTGTATAAGCTGTATGAATACTATGCATATACTTTTCCAAAAAGCTTATCTTTTCGAACAGGTTAATAATCGGTAATGCAATTTGTTTGTTACTTATTATAACAATAAGAATCAGGAAGAAAAGTGCAACTCCAATTGTAATTTCTCCGCCATAATCGAAAATATAAGCACCCACTATTGCGATAAGAAGCAGAGAAACAAAATCCGTGATACGCTCTGCAAAAACTATTGGAGCAGTTTTACTTATCGGTTCGTTTGCTACTTCCTTTACAAGGTATGATTTTAACAACTCCCCTACTTTGCCCGGCGTTATACTCATTATAAGCCCGGACATAAAGATTGAGAGAGAATCAATTTTTTTCAACTTAATATTTACAACCGAGAGATAATAGTCCCACTTAAAGAAACGAGTAAAGTAATTTAGAAAAGATAAAAGAAGAAGAAGCGGAAGAAGAAGCCAGTTAAATTTGCTGAATGCATCAATAACGCTTTGATAATCGGCATAAATTATAAAAGCGAGGTAGAGCAATCCACCAATTACAATAGAGGTTAGAACTTTTTTCTTTAATTTTTTTAGCAAGCTATATTATACTTCGTAATACCTGGTACAATTTAGTTAAAGGCAAACCTACAACGTTATAATAGCAGCCGTTAATTTGTTTAACGAATACCGCTCCAAAATCATCCTGAATACCGTAAGCACCTGCTTTATCCATAGGGCTTCCGCCTTCCACATAATTTTTTATTTCAAGATCATCCAAAATCCTAAATTCAACTTCAGTTTTTTCGTAATCTGTAATTTCTTTTTGAGTTATAGAATTAAAAACAGAAAACCCTGTGTAAACAATATGAGTTTTGCCGCTAAGCATTTTTAAATATTTCTTTGCTTCATTTTCATCAGAGGGTTTGCCAATTACTTCTTTACCAAGTACAACAATCGTATCTGCTGTAATAATTATTCCATCATTCACTTCTAACTTTGCTTTAGCCATTTTTTCACTTGCGAGACGTGATACACATTCAACGGGATGTTCGCCATCAAATAATTTTTCATCTAATTCAACTGAAAAAGAAGAGAAATCAATACCAAGCTGTTTTAAAAGTTTTCTTCTTCTTGGAGATTTTGAGGCGAGATAAAACGACAGAGAAGTTTTAATCATTCAATTTTCCTATTGATGTGCCCGGGAAATAGTGTTCGAGAATATCTTTGTACTTCCAACCTTCTTGAGAAAGATGAATAGCTCCCCACTGGCACAGCCCAACACCATGTCCCAATCCTTTACCATTAATTACGATTCTATCACCATCATCTTCAATATCGAACAGGGTGCTCCACAATTCTGATTTACCATCAACTGTATGCAGTACCCCCCTTATATCGTTCCCATAAATTTTTATTGATATTTCTTCGCCAGCCGTATCTTCTAATAATATTTCCAGCTCATCAACTCTTCCACAATCAAACCTGCTATTAATACTTATCTCTTCGAATTTATAAGAATCATCTTCTAATAAAGCAGCATTAACGAGTCTATCGACTAAAACATCTTCTGAATAAATTTCTTCCCACTCGTACCTGGTAGATATTTTGCAATAAGATTCATTACCATCTACTACACCTTCAAGGTAAGGATATTCTTCGTTTGTAAAAACATTATGTACTGCCGCAGTATGCCCGCCGCACGTAGATGAATAAAAGACTACTGCAGTTTCATTATCGTAACTTAGCATCATTCCACTGGTTTCTTCAACTGCACGATCTGAAAGAGAAGACTCTGCATCTTTCCCTCCATACATTTGGTCCCTTGTATCATCAAAAATATCGTAGATGGATTTTCCTTCCTGCATTCTTAAAGTTGCATAAGTTCTTGCACAAATTGTTAATGCTTTTAATGCTTCAAGATTTTCTGTACCAACGCCTAGAGGCATCTCTTTTGAGATTACTCCTTTCAAGTAATCTTCAAGATCGATGTAATTTACAACTTCAATAAAATTATCGGTTGCTGTAAGTTTTAACGAGCCTTTATAAGATTTGCCGTTAAATTTAATATAACTGTTACCAGCTGATTCCAGGTAAAAATATTTATCCGTGAATTTCTTATTCTCTATTTTTACTGTTAATTCATCCGTTGAGCAATAACATTCAATAGTGTTTTCAGGATTTATCAAAGCCAGTTTCTTTGTACTATTGTATAAGTAAACAGGAGTTTGAAGAGTTAAGAATTTGGATGTCTCGTCTTGATCAATTAAAACTCTTAGTGCTGTTTCTTTTAATTCTATCTCGGTAGGGATCCTTGTTTCAAGAGTATATCGCTTTGAACTTGAACAACCCGTGAACAAAGTAAAAAGTATTAGTACAAAAAATAAAGGAAATAAATTGAGAAATTTTAAAAGTGAGATTAGATTGGTGTATTTAAAAAGAATTGTGTGGAACGAGAAGGAAATCACCTGAACATTGCCTTGATACTACCCCAGGTACGCTTTACACCAGATACGTTGTGTGAAACTGTAATTTCTGCAGAGTAGGAAACCTGACCACCATTATCAACAATTTTTAATCGGTAAACAAAAACCATATTATTTGTTTTGTATGCAGATTTATCTAGATAAGTGTAATAAGAATTACTCCCTTTAGGTTGAACGGTTGTTATTTCGGCAAATGAACTTTGAGGAGTTTTTCTTTCAATAAAAAAATTCTGAAGATTAGACTCTTCACCCGTTTTCCATTCCAGCCTAATATCCTCACCTTCGCTGCGACCTTGGAAATATTCTAAAAATGCTCCCGCATATAAAGAGGCAACAACAAAAAATACTATAAAAATCTTAGTAAATCCAAATTTCATACTCAAAATATATCTTGATATCACTTTAATGTCAATACTTTTCGGTAACATTCTACTTTTCTGAAATTTCATCGGAATTTTTTACAAGTTCAAAATTTAGCTTTTTTCTACAGGTATTTTAGTATACCAATCACTTGAATTAAACTTAAGGAATATCATTAAAGAATAACTAATGATATATATTGGCAATGCCAGCCAGGCATAAACCAATCCTAATTGTAGATAAACGCCCAAAAAATATACCAAAGGAACAAAAATGAACAGATTAGCTAAAATTTCTGACTTCATCACAAATACTGTCCTCCCTGCTGCCTGCAATCCGTTTGCTAACACTACACCTATACCGTAAAATATTTGTGAAAAACCTGCAATCCTTAATGATGATTTTGCAGTTTCGATGATTGATTGATCGTTTGTGATTATGAGAAGAACATAATCCGGAATAATCATAAAAATAAATCCAAGTATTATTGTATATATAGTTGCAACTTTTGCAGTTTCAAATCCGTAAATTTTAGCAAGGTTGAATTTTCCTGCACCCAGATTTATACCAACTAAAGTTTGCACAGCAATTCCAAATCCAAAACATGGCAGGAAAGATATAAACAGGGTGCTTATTATTGCCTGCGTTGCTGCCTGCTCTTTAGTACCTATTATTCCTATAATAGAAACGAAACTGAGAAAACCAATTAGTATAAAAACATTCTGGAAAGAAACCGGGATAGATATTTTGAATATTCCGGAAATGATGTTTTTATCAATCTTAAGGTTTTTAAAATTCTGAAATCTTTTTCTATAAACCGGAAGTAAAATAATTGTTGTGTAAAAGAAGAGATCGAACAAAGTTGCCAGTGTTGAACCAAGCCCCGCACCAGCCAGCCCCATCCTTGGTAAACCGAATGCGCCGTAGATAAACATGTAATTGAAAAGTATGTTTAACAGGTTAGTAATTGCACCGGAAAACATAAATATCTTTGTTTTATTAATTCCGAAAAAGAATCCCCTGTAAGAAACAGAAATTAAAAAGAACGGGATACCAAAAAATCTATAAAAGATATAATCTTTTGCATATTCACCAACAATATAATCTGTTGCAAAAAGATGAGCGATAGGTCCGGCAAATACACTTCCCAGCGCAGCTACTACAACCCCGATTACAACTGCAATAAGAAGTGAGTTATTAAGAGTAACACCACAGGAGATATAATCGCCCTCGCCAAATTTTCGTGCAACTATTACGTGAATGCCTGTTGCCAGACTTGAGAAGAAACTTATAAGCGCCCAGGTTGCCAGAACACCAATGCCCATGGCAGCAAGTGCATAGGTAGCTTCTTCAAGTCTTCCAACCATAGCAGCATCTACAAGCGAAACAACCATTTGAGTTGAAAGCCCTGCAATTGCAGGCAACGCCACTCTAAGCACTTTTTTATAATAGTTGTTTACTGGTAAAAAATTCACTACTAGCCGGAAAATGGATGTTTAAATTCTATAATAAATAAAAAGGCGTTGAAGTATTATTTTTGTTCAACGCCGGAAAATAGTGGAGCTAACCGGGCTCGAACCGGTGACCTTCTGACTGCCAGATAGAACGAATTGCTTTAATTTAAGCTGAATTCAATGCCAAATATTAAATAATAAGCCTCTCCTTCGTGAAGCCCTTCCCGATTAATTTTAATGTGTGAAATTAAAACCAGCAAAACCCATATGCATACCCCTATTTTCGTTTTGGCTGGTTACATTATTACAAATTGGTTGACCTTCTTTATTTAATCTCTAATATCAAACGCTTTTTTTAATTAGTGCTAAATAGTACACTATTTTGTTCACTTTTTCAAGAGAATCATATTGAATTTAATTGGTAATTTGATTCCTCTATGTAACTTATCATATATCTCTTATAAATTCTTTTATACATAATGATTCCTTCTGATTCCTCATCAGTTGACCATAAACAATGAAATGAAGACACCCATTCCGGTGGCCTTAATATTAGAACTACTTCATCAACACCATCTTCTTAGTCTCAATAAAATTTCCTGATTACAATTTGCAGAAATAGATTCCTGAGTATTTATCGTACTAATTATTTTATCCTTCAA
>JAZGGS010000234.1:0-2305 GCA_036480595.1 Ignavibacteriaceae bacterium | reverse complement strand
CGGGATTACTTATTAAATTAAAGATCATTTAATAAGCAACATCTTTTTAGTTTCGATAAAATTGCCTGCTCTTAGTTTGTAAAAGTATATACCGCTTGGTAATCCGGAAGCATTGTATTCAATACTATAAGTGCCCGCAGTTTTTTCTTCATCAATAATAGTTGCAATCTCATTTCCTAAAACATCATATATTTTCAATTTTACATATTGCATCTTACCTCTTACCTCTTGCGGAATTGTAAATTTTATCTTCGTGCTTGGATTGAATGGATTTGGAAAGTTTTGATAAAGCTTGAAATCTGATGGAATATTCGGCTCAGAAACTAGTGTAATCAAATCAAAATTATAATCTGTTATTTTAGGAAAATGATCGGATGCATCTTTTGTATCAAATTGCTGTAAGCCGTATTGCGCAAGTCGGCTGCTGCTCATTACCTCAGTCTGGATAACAAAATCTTTTTCAACATTTATTACACTGTTGGAATAGATCTGGAAATCCAACCTGCCGGGAGGAAATGAACTGTTATCACTACGCCAGGTGTATGCGGTTCTTTTATCAGTTTGGGGTGAGAGCAGATCTTCAAGATCAGTATTATCCCAATCGGGCGGACCGCCATTACCGAAAATCTGGGTGTTTATTATTTCTCCTGTTACAAGCGTTGTTAATTGCTGCCGCAGCCCAACTAAATTCAAATCTCCTGCAATCAGAAATGGGGTGCCTTCCGGCAAATCTATCACACCTCCGGGAGTTTTAGCATCAAGTATAAAAGCAATTGTTGCATCTGCTTCTAACTGACGAGTTGCATCATTCTGCTGTCCGCCACAGCATTTAAAGTGAGAGTTTATTACCATAATGTCTTTTTCAAAATATTGCGGTAGGTCTATAATCGATGCTGTAATCCTGTGCCCGGGATAAACCAGCCAGCTTTGAATTATAGGATATTTGGAAATGGTTACATTTCCCGCATCCAACTTTACTCCATACCAGCTTGCACCGCCCGGTAGAGGAAGCATCTGGTTAATTGCATCCTTAACCTGCGTAACAGATGAGTTGAAAAATTCATTGAAGCAAATTATATCCGGTTGTACTGCCTGTAAAATTCTTTCAAAATTATCTTCTCTACCCGGTTCTAACAAACCATCAAATAAAACATTGTAATTCATTACTCTTAAATAGGAAGTATCTTCCCTGGTAATTTCCACAGGAACTAAGGGCGTTGTAGGAGTATCATCAAAAACATATTCAAAAGTTTCACCGCTGTTCGGCATCCAGTCGCCGTTTGTATCATTATCCTTAAAAAATATTTTTATTGAGTTAGAAGTAAAAAGCGAATCGTTACCATTTGGCAAAACATCCCTGCCAATTGCTATTTCGTATGTTGTATCTGTTACTGTTGGAAGACTTCTATACTGAATTTCAGGGAAAGAAATATTTGTAGTACCGTTTTTATAGAACTGCCCTGTCCTGTATCCAAAATCCCATCTTAGCTCGGCTCCAATTCCATTTGCCATTACTCCGGTTCCGCTGTTATTATCGCCATCAATATAAAGGGTTAAAAAGTTATCTTCCACTAATTTAGTTTCAGGAGTGAGTTTTAATCTTATAAAAAGAAACCGTTCATCATTTGTAACAGAAAAGTATTTGAAATCAAATTCGTTGCCGTCATTTTCAGTATCAATGTGGGTTGGAACAGGAACATTCCAGTCATCAGTTTTCCCATCTAAAAAAATAGGGAGTGATTGGGGGAATAAATTAATTGTTAGGATAACAATAGAATAAAAGAGTATTAATTTTATCATTATTTTTCTCAGGTTGTATTTACGCGGTGTTAAAAATAGTCTTAATTGTATAATATTAAAAGGTGTTTAAAAGGACTTCCAAATGAACATTCAAATCATCGGTACAAAAAAATGCAAGGAAACACAAAAAGCGGAACGTTTTTTTAAGGAAAGAAGAATTCCGTTTCACTTCAGGAATCTTACCGAGAAAGGAATTGCAAAGGGTGAGCTTGAAAATATTAAGAGAGCTGTTCCAATTGATGATCTTTTTGATGAGGAAGGAAAGCAATTTAAAAAGAGAAATTTAGAGTTTATGGTTTACGATAAAGAAGAGGAATTATTAAGTGATCCTCTTTTGTTAATAACCCCAATTGTAAGAAATGGTAAATTAGCTACAGTTGGTTACCAACCTGATGTTTGGAAGGGGTGGATAGCGGAAGTTTGATTAAAGTGCCAGTTACTTTAAAAGTGACTAGCACTTTATGGGCAAATCTTTTATTTAAACATCATAATACAAACCAAACTC
>JAZGGS010000233.1:0-2858 GCA_036480595.1 Ignavibacteriaceae bacterium | reverse complement strand
TAGGTAATAGCCACGCTATGCAAGAAGTTTTCAAAATGATAGGTGCAATAACAACTACTCCCAACGTAACTCCGGTTCTTATAGAAGGAGAAAGCGGTACTGGCAAAGAACTGGTAGCAAAAGCTCTCCATAGAAACGCATCGAATAAAGACGAACCATTCATTGTAATTAATTGCACTACATTACCAGAAAACCTTTTAGAAAGTGAACTGTTTGGTCATGAGAAAGGTGCCTTTACCGGTGCCTTTGAAAGAAAATTAGGCAAATTAGAAATAGCCAAAAATGGATCGATATTTTTTGATGAAATTGGGGAATTGAGTCCAAATTTGCAACAGAAATTACTTAGGGTTTTGCAAGAACGAGAATTTGAAAGACTTGGTAGCAATACATTACAGAAAGTGGAAGCAAGGTTTATATTTGCCACAAATACAAACCTGGAGAAAGAAGTATCAGAAGGAAGATTTCGTGAGGATCTGTGGTTTAGGATTAATGTAATTTCAATCAATATACCTCCACTTCGTGAACGAAAAGATGATATTCCTCTCCTATTAAAATATTTTCTTAAACGGTTTAATTTTGAACTTGGTAAATCGGTTACTGAAGTTCCGGATAATGTTTTAAAATTTTTAATAAATTATGATTATCCTGGTAACGTTAGGGAACTAAGTAACTTGATTGAAAGAGGTATCATTCTAAGTAAAGATCAGACTTTTAGTTTATATTCATTGCCTGACATTGTTTTGCATAATGAAAAATCGCCCAACCTAGATGTTGCTTTAACAAACTTCAATCTAAAAAAAGCCAGGCAAGATATGCTAAGTGTATTTGAAAAGAAATATTTAATTGATTTGTTGAAGAAACATCACGGGAATGTTGCTCTTGCAACAAAAACTGCAGGAATTGAACGGCAAAGTTTTTATCGGCTTTTAAAAAAATACGAGATTGATCCTAAAGTCTTTCACCCCTAAAAAGTCACATATTATGTGACAATCTGTAACCACACTTGTGAATCTACTCCCCACTTCTTGTTACGTTATTGAAGTTTTTAATGAAAAAATAGTCTGAATAAAAGTTTTCAATACATATATCAAGTACGACAGGAAATGGTATATCAGTTGCAACCTATGTGAGGAAAACGACTATGACACAGAAAACAGAAATATTATTAGTAGATATGGATAATAATTTGAGAGGAGAGCTTGGTAATTTATTAGACAAGCTTTTTGTGGGAAAACAATACAATTTGATTCAAGTAAACTTAATACGGAAAGCTTTAGATTTTATAAGGAATAATCATATTGATTTAATCATTACGGATTTACAGTTGCTTGATGGTTCTGGAATAAGTTTACTCCTTCAAGTAAAAGAGAGATTCCCTGATATTCCCAAAATTATTCTTAGTGCATATACAAATCTTGTTAAAGAGGAGGATCTGAAATTTTTAGGAGTAAATTATTTTTTTCAAAAACCTCCAGATCCATCAGTACTGGAACATGCTTTTAAAAAACTTTTCAATCGAAAAGAGAAGAAAATTTATACTGAAAAGAATTAAAAAGTAATAATCACTTTATGTGATAAATAATATATTTCATCACAAAATTAGAAGAATCGATATGAAACATGTTACAAATTTCTTTTTCCTACTGATATTTCTTATAAGTATATCAGTAATGGCCCAAACAACACTTACAGTTACTCAAGGTACCGCAACGCTCGATGGTGTGACCTCACCGGGTGAATATACATCCACACCACTTGTAACCCCGGTATTGGGCGTAACTCTTAATGCAATGGCTGATGGCCAATTTTTATACCTTGCTGCATCGTGGGATGATCCTACAACTACTGAGAATGTATTTAAAGAACAGTGGACTTTTGATGGTTCAGCTTGGGATCAATCGGAAAATGAAGATAGAATAGCATTTATGTGGGATATGGGTCTTAACGGCAACGAAGGTGCAACTTGTTTGCAAATGTGCCACCCACCTAATATGCAAACCAGCATTGGTAAAGTAGATATATGGCATTGGAAAGCAGCCCGTTCGAATCCTATGGGCTTTGCAGATGATAAATACTTTGATACCACTGGCCGCCATGGTGACGATGGAACAAGTTCTTACTCCGATAATGATGACGACGGCTCCGGAAATCCAACCTTTATGGCTACAAATGATCCGGGTGCAAATGTAATTTTTCTGGTTAACGATGCAGCAGCTCTAACAGCTTTTGATCCATATGGTACCATAATGCCGTCCCATACTGTAGATATTGCAGTAACATTCGATCTTGGAGCAACTTTCAATCAGGGCGATGTTATACCCGGTTATGTGCTCAGAATTCCTAATGGTGATAGAGCATCAGTTATGTCCGCGGGGAAATATGATAATGGGGTTTGGACCGTTGAGTTCAAAAAGCCTTATGCAGGTAGTGACTATGATTTCGAAGTAGTACCCGGATCTTCTGTTGAATTTGCACATGAAATCTTTGATAACGAAGGTTGTACCGAAAGTGGTCATGGCGCATTTGATCCAACTGTTTATACTTTGGATTTTTCACTTATATCAGATGTGGAACCGATAAATTCCAATATCCCTGAAGAATTTGCTTTGAATCAAAATTATCCGAATCCGTTTAACCCGACTACACAAATACAATATTCTATTCCAAGTAAAGCATTTGTTACACTTAAAATTTATGATTTGCTTGGTAATAAAATTGCAACTTTAATTCAGGAAGAGCACTCTGCTGGAAATTATTCGGTTACATTTAACGCGGATAATGTGCCCAGTGGTGTATATTTCTATCAATTAGAAGCAGGAGACTTTTTAACTACTAAGAAGATGCTATTGCTAAAGTAA
>JAZGGS010000232.1:0-3535 GCA_036480595.1 Ignavibacteriaceae bacterium | reverse complement strand
TTAATAATAACTTCAACCACTGTTTTATTAAAAGAAAACTTATAAACTCATTATAAACAACTGGTTATAATGTTTTATTATAAGAATATTCTAATATTTCAACTGGTTATTTTTTTGCATCGATGCTTTTTCTGCATTCTTTCTGAACTCAATTAATTTTTTATGGATTGATTCATCACTTAAACTTAAAAAACTTACTGCTAGTAGCGCAGAGTTCTTTCCACCGTTTATTCCTACTGTTGCAACAGGAACTCCGGGCGGCATTTGTACAATTGATAGAAGTGAATCCATTCCGTCCAGAGATCTGCTGGAAACAGGAACACCTATAACCGGAATTGTAGTATGCGCAGCAGTAACGCCGGGAAGATGTGCAGCTCCGCCTGCAGCGGCAATAATTACTTTTAATCCTCTTTCAATTGCAGTTTTTGAATATTCTGCATGCTGGTTTGGTGTTCTGTGAGCAGATAATATTTTTACTTCGTAAGGAATATTAAACTCATCAAAGATATTAAAAGCAGGTTCCATTACTTTTAAATCGGAATCGCTGCCCATAATAATTCCAACTATAGGATTCTTTTTTTTCATTTTGGTTCTTTCTTTTCTTATTGTTATAAACTTTTCCAATTAATTTTTTTAAATGAAAAACCATCTGATTGAAGAATAACTGCACCTTCTTTATCGGTTCTTAATATTACGGAACTATATTTTTCAATCCTTTTAAGTATATCACCGGCAGGATGACCATAACTGTTCTTAATTCCGGCACTTATTAAACTTATTTCAGGCGAAATATAATTTAAGAACTCAATGGATGTACTCGATTTACTTCCATGATGCCCAACTTTTAAAACATCCGAATTCAAAAATTCTTTATAAACCAAAGTGTACACCTTTTCTGTTTCCTTCCCCGCATCTCCTGTAAAAATAATACTATTATTACCATAAACTATTTTAATAATTCCGCTTCTTTCATTTGTAGAAATATTCCTACCTGAAAAATAATTATTGTTATTAAGAATATATACTTTTGTATTGCCTGTTTGTAAAGCTTGCATATTAAAATATGAAACAGGAATCTTATTCTGTTTTAAAAACTGTTCAAACTTAATATCTTTGGCTGATGATGTGTCAATTCCGGGTTTATAAATCTCTTTAATTTTATTATTCAGGATAAGTGAAATAAATCCACCGTAATGATCACTATCTACATGCGATACAATTCCGTAATCAATTTTATTAATACCAAGATACTCTAGCAATGGCATTATAACACGCTCACCATTATCAAAATTAAAAGTAACGTTACCGGCATCAATGAGTGCGGTTTTATTATTTGGGAATTTCACCAGGAACGAATCACCCTGACCAACATCAATCATAAGAATGCTTAATTTATTTTCAACCAGTAATTCTTTATCATCTAGAGACGAAATAAAATAAATGTTTGCTACTGCTAGGAAAATAATTATCATTGCAGCAAAACCTGAACGAAACCTAGGCAAGTAATAAACCATTAAGATAAGGAAGAAGTAAAAGATCAACGCATCTAAGAATGAATATCCTCTTAAAACAATATGCGAAAAATCAAGGTTGCCGGTAAAAGCAATCAGCTTGAACAGAAGTGAAGTTATAAGCTCATTTGCCAAAGCATAGTAAGCAGCAATAGAGGGGGAAATCAAGCCGATAATTAGTGTGAAGATTGTAATTCCAATTATCACCCCGATTGCCGGAATAACCAGGAGATTTGTAAACAAAGCAACAACCGAAATTTTACCGAAATAGATAAGTGTGAAAGGCAGCGTACCAAGCTGCGCACTAAATGAAACGCCCATAAATAGAATTATGTATTTCAGTATTTTATTTTTAATCTGCAGTTTCTTTATCCCCTTTTCAATCATCGGGTAAATAGCACCGATAGCGAGCACGGCAGAAAATGAGAGTTGAAAACCGGGCATAAATATTTCATTTGGATTGATTAAAAGTAACACCAGCGCCGCAATTGCAAGCGAGTTAAAAAGATTGGTGCTTCGGTTAGTTGCAAACCCGATAATAATTACAACTGCCATTATAGTTGCCCTAAAAACCGATTGCGGCACACCGGTTATTAACATAAAAATAAGCAGACCTGCAATTGTTAATACTGAGCGGAGGATAATACTGAATCTTCCGAAGAGGAAATAAAAGATAAGTGCAATAAAACCAACGTGTAAACCAGAAACTGCTAATACATGAATAACACCCGAATTAATAAACTGTGTCTTTGTTTCGTAATCAATTTCGCCCCTGTCAGCAAGGAGTAAACCTCTAAGCAATGCAGCAGTTTCTTTGGAGTGGAGTTCGGTAAACTTGCCATCTATATATTTTCTTACCTGGAAAATTAAATCAGCGAGGAAATCTGTCCCTCTATCATGAAATGAAATATCACTTTTCTGTTTAACATATAAAATTCCTGTAATGTTCTTAGATAATAAATAATTATTATAATCAAACTCCCCGGGATTTCGCTGCTCCCTTCCTTTATAATACGTTCCGCTAACGGCAACTACATTACCCGGATGAAGTTCAGCGTAAAGCTCTTCCAGGTTTTCACCGGTATCTTTTACATTACAAAGAAAAGTTAGATTATCTTTTACAAGAAATGTTTCAGCTCTGATTGAATCGGTAGAAACGTAAAAAATAATTTTGTCTGAACGTTGAAGATCAATTTTTTTAATCCTGCCATAGGCGGTAACATTATTTTCACTGTAAATATTTGTAAAAAAAACATTCCTTTTAATTGAGTTTAATTCAGCACAATAATTACCAAGCGAAATAATGAGTAGTAAAACTAGAAAACTGAGCAGGAGTTTTAGCTTTGTGAATAACTTGTAATGTTTTGCCATGAAGAAAAGTAATATTGAAATTACGGAGAGAATAACAATTATAATTAAGTTCACTGCAAAGAGATTATTGAGCAGAATCCCCAGTATAAAAGCGATTGCAATTTTTATAGCAGGATAATCTTTCATTTGCAATACTTTATTATTGCAGGTTTTATATCGGTTATATTTTTCACCGATCTGAAAATAGCTTCCGAATTTTTACCGGAAACAATGGTTAAAGAAGGATTTAAAGTATGAGTTTTAACAGATAGATCTTCAAGATTTCCATGATCAGAACATATTACAAGCGTGGTCTTTTTCTTATCCAGTTCATCAATTAAAGTAAAAAGGAACAGATCGAGTTCGCTGAATAACTTATCAAACTCATCTGCTAATCTATAGTGCCCAAGATGATCTGTAAGATAATATTCAAATAATGTAAACTTATTTTTTGATGCAATACGTAATAATCGTCTTGCAGCAGTTTTAGGTTTTATAACAGGTAACTTATAACCTAATTTTCTGTTCCATCTTTCGTTAGTCAATTCTGCTGTTAAAGCTCTTCCGTTTCTTACATCGGTTACATTGTTAAACCTGATACCTGCTTGGTTACAGGTTAAAGTTGTTGTACTTAACCGGGACCTTCCGGAATTGATATAATCGAGAAAGATTTT
>JAZGGS010000231.1:0-2318 GCA_036480595.1 Ignavibacteriaceae bacterium | reverse complement strand
TACTTGATATTCTTATTCCACCGGTTAGAAAACCACACCAGCCGGTTCAGCCCGTGCGAACAGAGCCGAAACCGGCAGAGGTAAAACAAAGGGAAGATGAATCAGAAGAATATAAGAATGAAAAGACCCGCGAATGGATGAAGAAGAAATTGAAAAAAGGTGAGATGGATGAGAAAATGATCGAGTTCGATTCGCAGGCGCCGCCTGCAATTGGTATGCAGGTTATGGGTCCAATGGGAATGGATGATATGGGGATAAACATCCAGGAAATTATGGGGAACATTATGCCGAAGAAAAGAAAGAAAAGAAAAACTACCATTGCAGAAGCAAGAAAGTTTATGGCACAGGAAGAAGCACAAAAACTGATCGATATGGAAACCGTGCAGCAGGAAGCTATCCGTAAAGTTGAAGAATCGGGAATAGTGTTTATTGATGAGATTGATAAAGTTGCCGGTAACAGCGGTAAAGCGCAGGGTCCTGATGTCTCGCGTGAAGGTGTGCAGAGGGATCTTTTACCGATTGTTGAAGGAACTAGTGTAAACACCAAATACGGTGTAGTAAAAACCGATCACATTTTGTTTATTGCCTCGGGTGCGTTTCATGTTTCCAAACCGTCTGATCTTATCCCGGAACTGCAGGGAAGATTTCCAATACGTGTTGAGCTGCTTAGTTTAACCGAAGATGATTTTGTTCAGATTCTTACTACCCCGCAGAATGCACTTTTAAAACAGTACAGCGCATTACTGGAAACTGAAGGCGTTAAGTTGGATTTTACAGATGATGGAATTTGTGAGATTGCTAAAATTGCAACTCAAGTTAACGAGCAGGTTGAAAACATTGGCGCAAGACGGCTTCACACAATTCTTACAACTTTACTGGATGAAATACTTTTTGATGTACCTGATAAAATTCCATCTGAAACAGTTAAAATAACTGCTGAGTTTGTTAAGGAAAAACTTGATAAAATTGTTAAAGACAGGGACTTGAGTAAGTTTATTTTGTAAATCATATGTTTTTGTTTTAAAAACAATATGTTGGATTATTGAGAATAAAGTATAAAGTGATGACTTTGTTAAAGTAAATTACTAGCTAACTCGGCCAGCTCACTTTGCTCACATTTCTCCAAATTAATATGGGCGTAAAGCTTCTTCTTTTTAAATCTATCAATTAAATAAAAGAGGCCATTTGACTGTCTAACGAGATAAGGATGATCGATTTGAAATATATCCTCATTGATTACGAGTATTACACTCTTTCTTGCATGGTTAACAAAGGTTTTTAATTCTCCGGCAGAAAATTCTGAATTGAACATAACTATTTCGAAAGTTTTTGTTGAAAAAAATCATTATCAATTGGAAATAAATATCTACAAGTATATATTTGCCAAAACTTGTAAAGGAATTTTGATAATTAGAATAACTATTTTACCTAAGAATAAAAATTACAAAGTGTCTCTATTTTAAAAGCCGCTCATTGAGCGGCTATTTTTTTATCTGAATTTTAATGATGAAAGAAAAAATAACTGCAAAATTAATTCTTGAAGACGGAACAGAGTTTATCGGAACAAGTTTTGGGTTTAACAAAAACACCAGCGGCGAAGTTGTTTTTAATACCGGCATGGTTGGTTACCCTGAAACGCTCACCGATCCGTCTTATAACGGGCAAATACTTGTTTTCACATTTCCGCTCATAGGTAATTACGGAATTCCATCAACTAAAAAAGAAAACGGGCTGCAAATTAATTTTGAATCGGATAAAATCTACTGTCGTGGATTGGTCGTTTCAAACTATTCGGATGAATACTCTCATTGGTCTGCACAAAAATCTTTGGGTGATTGGTTAAAGGAAGAAAAAATTCCGGCAATAACCGGGATTGATACAAGAATGCTTACCCGTAAGCTTCGCAATAAAGGTACAATGCTGGGAAAAATAATTGTTGATGAAAAAGAGACTGTTGAGTTCCTCGATCCCAACGAAACAAATCTTGTTGATAAAGTTTCGGTTAAAGAACCGGTTGAATATGCAAAAGGAAAAACGAAAATAATTTTGGTGGATTGCGGAACGAAGAATAATATCATTCGTGCATTTTCGGGTAGAGATATTTCAGTTATTCGTGTTCCTTACGATTATGATTTTACACAAATAAAAGC
This sequence comes from Ignavibacteriaceae bacterium, assembly GCA_036480595.1. GTDB lineage: Bacteria > Bacteroidota > Ignavibacteria > Ignavibacteriales > Ignavibacteriaceae > JAZGGS01. The sequence goes on along the minus strand of JAZGGS010000231.1, from coordinate 168 downwards.
TGATGGAATTCTGCTCTCTAACGGTCCCGGTGATCCTAAGATGAATAAAGCAACAATTGAAAACACTAAAAGAGCAATGGAAAAAAATATTCCGATGCTGGGGATTTGTTTGGGCTCGCAAATACTTGCCCTTGCTGCCGGAGCTGATACGTATAAACTTAAATACGG
>JAZGGS010000230.1:0-2386 GCA_036480595.1 Ignavibacteriaceae bacterium | reverse complement strand
ATCAAAAGTTGTAACTTCTCTCCACGCCGGTTGATCAACTTCGAGTTTATCAAGTATCCGGGAAAATTTATGACGGCTTTCGGCATTATCAATCTGTAATGGAGAGGTACCAAGAATCTTTACATCTTTTTTGTATAACTTCATTGCCAGGTTGTTAGGAACCTGCCCGCCGGTAGAAACGATAACTCCTTCAGGATTTTCCTTTTCATATATATCAAGTACACGTTCAAGAGTTAACTCTTCAAAATAAAGTTTGTCGCAAATATCATAATCAGTACTTACGGTTTCCGGGTTGCAGTTAATCATAATCGATTTATAACCACAGTTATTTATTGCATCAACAGCAGTCACACAGCACCAGTCAAATTCAACAGATGATCCGATCCTGTATGCACCGCTGCCAAGTACTACAATCTGCTTTTCTTCTCCCTGCTTAATATCGTCTTCCTCTCCATGATAAGTAAGGTAGAGGTAATTTGTTTGAGCAGGATATTCTGCAGCAAGCGTATCTATTTGTTTAACAACCGGGATAACGTTTAAACTTTTTCTTTTCTCCCTAACCTTTTGCTCATTTCTTTTTGTTAAGATTGCAATCTGCGCATCTGAAAAACCATGTCTTTTCGCTTCAAGCATAAAATCATTATCAATCTCATCAAGTGTTAATTCATTCAGTCTTTTCTCAACATCAATAATATTTTTCATCTTATATAAGAACCATGGAGTGATTTTTGTTAGCTGATTTATTTTTTCAACCGAATATCCTTTTTGAAGCGCAAGCGCAATTGCAAATATTCTTTTATCGGTTGGTTCCATTAGTTCCTTATCAAGATCCTTGAACTGAAGATGATTGCAAACAAAACCATTCAATCCTACATCAAGAATTCTTATTGCTTTTTGTAAAACTTCTTCCAGGCTTCTTCCTAGAGACATAACTTCCCCCACAGATTTCATTTCGGAGCCAAGCTTTGTGCTAACCTGCTGGAATTTCTGCAAGTCCCATCTTGGAAATTTAAGCGCAACATAATCAAGTGCCGGCTCAAAGCAGGCAGAAGTTTCCTGTGTGATGTTGTTCTCAATTTCGTTTAATGCATAACCGAGTGCAAGTTTTGCTGCGATAAACGCAAGCGGGTAACCGGTAGCTTTTGATGCAAGCGCTGAACTCCTGCTCAGCCGCGCGTTTACTTCAATTATCCTGTAATCACCTGTGTCGTGATTTAATGCATACTGGATGTTGCATTCGCCAACAACTCCAATATGTCTTATTAATTTTATTCCTATCGATCTAAGTTTGAAGTTTTCGTTTGCAGAAAGAGTTTGTACGGGAGCTACAACAACGCTGTCACCCGTATGAATTCCCATTGGATCAATATTTTCCATAGAGCAGGTTGTAATGCAGTTATCATATTTATCCCGAACAATCTCATACTCAACTTCCTTCCATCCGTAAAGTGATTCCTCAATTAGGATCTGGTTTGTGAACCTGAAAGCTTTGTTTGCTTTTTCATCAAGCTCATCTTTGTTATTCACAATACCCGATCCTAAACCGCCAAGTGCGTAAGCTATTCTTACCATAACAGGAAACCCGATTTCATTTGCGGCTTTAATTGCTTCTTCAACGTTGCCGGCTGTTTTGCTTACAGCAATTTTTAAATCTATTTCGCCGCACTTTTCTGAAAATAAAAGCCGGTCCTCTGTTTCCATAATTGCCTGGACAGGCGTACCGAGTACTTTTACATTATGTTTTTCAAGTATGCCGTTCTCAAAGAGTTCAACACCAACATTAAGCGCAGTCTGCCCGCCAAACTGAAGAAGAATGCTGTCTGGTTTTTCTTTTTCTATTATCCTTTCAACAAATTCGCTTGTGATGGGAAGGAAGTAAACTTTATCTGCAAAGTTTTCGGATGTTTGAATTGTAGCAATGTTTGGATTTATTAATACCGAGGCAATTCCGTCTTCCTTTAAAGCTTTTATTGCCTGGCTGCCGGAATAATCGAATTCACCCGCCTGCCCTATTTGAAGAGCACCCGAGCCGAGTATTAATACCTTTATTGGTTTACCGCGTTTTATCATATTATTCTATTTCAATTTCATTGATCACTCTGTGATTCTCTGTGCCTTCTCCGTGGATCTCTGTGAAATAATTACACTGAGTAACACAGAGCAGGCACGGAGTTCCACAGAGATAAAGAATCCAATTAATTTAATGCTCTAACGAACATATCAAAAATAAACTCACAATCATCAGGTCCCGGAGATGCTTCAGGGTGAAACTGTGCTGCAAAAAAGGGTTTGGAAATATGTACAAGTCCCTCGTTCGTTCCATCGTTATCGTTCACAAACCACTCTCTCCAATCCTGTTGTAATGTATCCGATTTAACAGCATAAC
>JAZGGS010000229.1:0-2486 GCA_036480595.1 Ignavibacteriaceae bacterium | reverse complement strand
TTCCATTATTGATTATTCCTTTTCTCTTAATTAATAGTTGTTCTGAAGAAGAGGTAATTCCTGAAGAAAAATTCATCCATGTTTATGTTGATTTGATGATCGTACAGGATACAACAAGATCAAACCCACTGCTCCTCGATTCACTTAAAAAAATTGTTTTTACAAAACATGATATAACTTCCGGGTTATATGATAAAACGATTGCAAAATATAATTCATCACCCGAAGATTGGGAGGAATTTTTTGATAAAGCAATTGCTTACCTTGAGGCATTAAAAACTAAGAACGATTAGTATATTTTAACTTTGCAGCCACTATTCTTATTAGCGAATATGGAACAGAGGTGGGGAGCTTTTCTTTAAGATCCTTTAAATTATTGTAACCGATCTCAACCTGTTTTTTAATCATTTCAAAAATCTCATCTTCAAATAAAAAACCTGTATCAGTTTCCGGTTTGTATTCAATAATAGTTTCAATTTGCATAGATATTACTGCTTCTGAAAGTTTCCTCAATTCCGAAATACTTTGCAGCGAATATTTTCTTAACAGGAGTTCATAGGTTTTGTGAATATTTCTCGGAAGTGTGCGATCTTCGTTACTATCTAATTTAACAGGATTATTTTTTATAAAATCATTAATGATCTCTAAAAAATCACTCCCGATTTTATTAAACATCCTGTTATTAAAACCGGGTATAGCTAACAACCCTGCTTTGGTAACCGGTTTCCTTTCAACTATTTCTCTAAGCAATTCATCAGGACAGATAACATTGCCTGTCTGCAAAAATTTTTCCGATGCTTTTTTTCTTGCATCTCTAAGCAGGTTAAAAAGGTAAAGATTCTCTTCATAATCCTTTGCAGGAGCAGCTTCTTCTGTTATAGCACCCATTTTTACTAATTTCTCTTTCCCTTTTTCTGTAAGATCCAAAAATCTTTTTACACCGCTTGTCCGGGTAATAAATTGTTTAGCCGCAAGTTCCTGTACTATAATTTTAATATCATCTTTAACAAAGTTTGTGCATGTCCCAAATTCATTAAACTTTTCAAAACTCTCTTTTAGTTTATTACCCTGCAAAATGTTGGTCAGCGCAATTTCATCAAGCGGTTTTTCTGCTTCACCCAGGGTTCTTATTATTATTTCTGAAATATATTCTACTGTTGAATCGGTTATCCGTTCACCTGCAAGGCAGTTATCGCATTTGTCGCAGCGGTAGTCATCAAGCTGCTCACCAAAGTAATTTAGTATAAAGTTAAACCTGCACTTTTTTGAATAAGCAAACTCTGTCATCAGGTTAAGTTTGCGTTGAGCATTAATATAACTTTCGTTTATCATCTTATAATTAAGGATGAGTTTATCATCAGCCATTCTGGGTGCAGCAAGTTGTATTGTTTCTTTATCAATTACTTTTTGAAATGAAATAATTCCAAGATTATCAAGTGTTGTCAGGTTATCGTACAAAGCGGGCACAGGTATACCTAATGATGATGCAAGTTTACCCGTCTGGATACTCTTACTGCCTGTAAATAACGCACTGCCAAATTCGCGGAGCAGTTGGAGAATAATATTTTTAAACTCCTCGTTGTTGGTTGTATTTACAAATTGTTTTAATCTATTCTTCTCCATTGTAAAACGGATTGAATCTTTCTTCTCGAATTCAGAAACCCGGCTAATGTAACCGGCTCTTTCAAGATATCTTAACGAAGCGTGTAATAATCCTTTTGAGATTGAAGTCCCTGCATAATTAGAAATATATTCCAGGTCAACAATTAATTCATTTTTAGTTATTGAACCGACTGCAACCGAGTTATAATCACAAATAGCTTTGTAAATAGTTTGAATGATCTGCTTGTCAGGGTGAGAATTTCTTATAAAATAGTTATGGATTGAAATATCTTTATCATCATAAAGCAGGTAAGTGTAAGATGGCATCCCATCTCTGCCCGCTCTTCCTATTTCCTGGTAAAAATTTTCTACAGAACCGGTTGTATCATAATGAATGACTAACCTAATATCTTTTTTATCAATCCCCATCCCGAAAGCGTTTGTTGCAGCTATAATATTTATATCGCCATTGCTGAACTCATCCTGAATTTTTCTTCGAACGGGCGGCTGCAAACCTGCGTGATAGAAATGACAATTGTATTTGTACAGATTTAAAAACTCTGTTACTTCTTCTGCATTCTTCCTGGTTGTAGTGTAAATGATTGCAGCTCCCTCGGTTTGTCTTAGCAGTTCAAGGCATTTTTGTTTTTTGCTTTTAGGAAAGAGAACATTTAAATGAAGATTATCTCTTTCAAATCCTCTCACAAAAATTTGCGGTTCTTTAAATTGCAGCTGTGTTACAATATCCTTTACAACCTCCGGAGTAGCAGTTGCAGTAAATGCTGCTACTTTTTTAATTGATGTATAACCGATAAAGTCTTTTATTTTTGTATAGCTTGGTCTGAAGTTATGTCCCCATTCACTTATGCAATGAGCTTCATCAA
>JAZGGS010000228.1:0-3069 GCA_036480595.1 Ignavibacteriaceae bacterium | reverse complement strand
TAGCTTCAAGTACACTCACTTTTAATCCGTCCATATTTGTAACATCAGAATAAACCGTATCAATCGGTTGAATGCCGGCAGCCCTGGCAGCATTAACAACCATACTTCTTGCAAAGAAACTTTCTTTCCCTACTTCAGTTCTTTCTGTACCGATATCTGCAGTGTAATCTTCCAACCCGATTGCCAATGCACAATTATATTTTGATGCAGATGCTATCTCGTACGCTTTAATTACTCCAATTGCACTCTCTATAATTGGCATAAAGTAGATATCATTAGTAATCTTCTGCTCTTTTTTAATTCTCAAAACTTCTGCTTCAACAGCAATTACCTGCTCTGCTGATTCCACTTTGGGAATTAGAATTATGTGGAGATTATGAGGCACAACATATTTAAGATCATCCAAACCGTTTGGCAATTGATTGATCCTAACCATTCTTTCACACTTGTAAAAATCTACGCTGCGTAAGGCGTTGCGCACTAAATATTTTGCTTCGTATTTTTTATTAGGAGCAACGCTGTCTTCTAAATCCAGTATTATTCCATCCGGTTTGTGCAATCCTGCATTAATAAAATACTTTGGTTCATTTCCGGGGAGATAAAGACGGGTTCTTCTTAATTTATCTTTACCGGTTTTGTATAGAGATTTTTTGTTGAATTGTAATAAATATTCTTTTTTAGTTTTGGGGCGAACTCTTTTTATCGCTGCTTCAATTCTTGCTGCAATAGTAAAAGGCAATCCACCATAATCTTCAACCATTAAAGAAGCATGGTTGATCCCGAAGAACTTTAAAATATCTTTTATAAGATCACGGATAGACTCGCCGTACATCGAATCAACTTTGCTCTTTAAATTTATTTTTATACCGCCGGAATTTTTTAATTCCAGTTCAAGGTAGCAATCTGAGCGGACTTTATTTCCTTTTATACCGGTTGATGCTTTATTTAAATTTTCCATTTTATATCCTATAATAAATGGCACGCAGATGGCGCAGATTATTTTGATCTGCGTTGATCAGTTCGATCTGTGTCATCAGTGTTCTATTTTCTTTATATAACTAATTTATTCATAAATTCATTTATATTTATATCATCACAGTCAAAGATCATTTCCTTAATTTCTTTAAGTCGTTGCACATCAAGTAATTCTGATGAAAGGGCGTTAAACTTGTTATCAAGGTCTTCCATAGTCATAGGTTCTCTGGGATCACCCTTTGGATATTCAAGATATTCTGAATACTCTTTACCATCTTTTGTTTTTACTACAACTCTCGATGGCTGTTTTGCAGGAAACATTTTTTCAAATTCCTGAGAAGGTTCGCCTTTTATTTTATCAATCACTTCCCAGATCCTGGGATCTTTTAATTTTTCATCACTGAATGATTGAGTTGTAATTTTGTGATCGACCAAAGCACATGCGATACAGTAGGGAAGTGAATGATCTGCTGTTTCTCTTGATTCAGGTCTGTACTTATGCGGATCGAAAAGAATATCATAAGCTTGCGCAAGCGTTGTTAAAGTTACAGTTTCTATCTGATTGTAACTGATGTTATTACCTGTTACAACTTTTAGTGTTGCAGAAAGATGAGTATGAGTTAATGCTTCTGTAGGAAAAGCTTTCATGCTGCATTCCAAAATTTTATAACTTTCTCCAAGTCCGCCAATTAGAGCATCTATATCCCACGACCATTCGCTAAGTCCATCCCTGCCTTGCATTTGCATTCCCTTAACTTTTTGCTCATTAGCACTATATCCCAGGAAAGTATCCATAAAACCTTCTTTCCCTTCAAATACGGTTTCGGTTCCTGAGTAACCTTTCTGAGCCATTAATGCTGCAAACACCCCGCTCTGAACTGCCATGGGATCAACAGTGTTTTTCATCATAGTTAATTTACCGGCAGTTGGGCAGCCGATTGTATGATTGTGGCTTCCGCTGATTCCAATTGCATTTACCATCTGGTCTTCATTTAATCCTAATAATTTTCCAGCAACAATTGGTGAAACAAATTGCGTTAATGTTGCGTGGTGCCATTTGCGCTCACGAACTCCCGGAGTAGCGAACAAACATAACCTTTGTTCAAATTCATAAGCAAGCACTATAGCAGTAATTACTTCCTTCATTGATGCGCCAACCACTTCACCAACAGAAAACGCCGCAGGAATTAAATCTGATGGATGAGATGGATCTTCTTTCCAGTAGATGTCGTTAAAATCCAGCGCACGAATCATTAAAGAGTTTACAAGCGTTGCGTTTACAGCAGGAATTTTATCACCAAAACCGATAAGGGTTGCTTCTTCTTTTCCAGCCATATCTTTATAAATATCTCTTAAAATGTTTACATCTTTTGTGTGATAACCACCGTATGCGCAGCCGATTGAATCATACAGGTATCGCCTTACTTCGTTTATTACTTCTGAAGGTAAATCTTCATATTTTAATTTGATTGCGAATTCTGCTATTTGTCTTGAGATTGATTTATTCATATAATTCCCTTTTTATGTTTGAGTAATAAAACGCTGATTTTTAAGATTGGTTATGATCTGCGTTGATCATAATTAATCTGCGTCATAAGTGTTCTATTGTGCTTTTTACCCAATTCTCCAATCCACCAACAACAATAAGCTCCTGCGCGGCTTCTCCAACAGGATCGATTGAATAATTTTTTTCATTATAAGTGATCAGAGAATTTTCAAAATCGATTTTAATCTTTTTGTTTGTTTGAACGGTAAGTTTATCAATCCCGTATTCTTTTTTAAGATCGGAAGAAAGTTCAGGGCAATCAATTATTAAAAAACCATTATTGATTGCATTACGTTTATAAGTCTCGCTAATCGAACCGGCAATTACGCAAGCAATCCCTTTATGCTTAAGAGCAGTTGCGGCTTGTTCCCGGGAGCTTCCTGTTCCAAAGTTAAATCCGCCTGCAACTACATCGCCTTTCTTAGCAATCTTAACAAATTCAGTATCATAATTTTCCATAACAACTTCTGCCTGCTGCTCTGCTGTAAAGTCATCAATGTAGGTGTACTTACCGGGATAAATGCCATCTGTATTAAGATTATCCTGGT
>JAZGGS010000227.1:0-6606 GCA_036480595.1 Ignavibacteriaceae bacterium | reverse complement strand
ATAGATTTAATTCATAAATGTTTCTGTTTAATTTTAGGATCAGTACTATAAAAACAAGAGGGCTTTACAAAAATATTGAAAGAAAAATGATCCTTACAGTTGTTACACTTAGAGAGCTTGGTAAACTTATTCATCTTATAAAAGAGATTGACCCCAATGCTTTTGTAACGGTTAATAATATCCACGAAGTTCTTGGAGAAGGATTCAGAAAAAGAATGTAGCAAACCCTAAGATAAGATTAACAACTTAAATTGTATTCAATTACTCATTAACTACTTTTGTTTGAAGTGATATCTCCTTTTTAGTAACTTCAAAGTGAAAGCTAAGACACTTTGAAATAGAACTATTCACTTTATGAAAAAACTCTTATTTAGGTTAGCTCTGCTCATTTTACTGTTGTTTACTTCGTGCGGAGATAATACAAAGGACACACCCAAATCCGGGCTGGATAACATCCTTGAAAAAGACACACTGCTCGTGCTTACCGGTTACAACGCTTACAGTTATTTCATTTACAAGGGTCAACCCATGGGTTTTGAACATGACCTTGTCCAAAAGCTGGCGGAGCATCTTGGTGTTACTCCTGTGTTCATACTTGTACAAAATATCTCTAATATGTTTTCTATGCTGAACAACAAACATGGAGATCTTATTGCTTTTAACTTAACTATTACAAAAGAGCGGACTGAAAAGATAGCATTTGTAAATTACTATAATTCAACAAAGCAGGTGCTGGTACAGCGCAAACCGGATAAATGGCGTAAGATGATGATCCATCAAATTGAAAAAGAATTAATTCGCGATCCGGTAGAACTGATTGGGAAAACTATTGTTGTTCGAGGCGGATCATCTTACATCCCAAGATTAAAAAACCTTTCCGAAGAGATAGGCGGCGACATAAACATTGTTGAAGCTGACCCGGAACTTACAATAGAAGATTTAATTGAACTGGTAGCAAACGATGACATCGATTATACTATTTCGGATGAAAATATTGCCCTGCTTAATGAAGCTTCTCACAATAACATCGATGTGAAAACCGACATCTCTCTTTCACAACGAATTGCCTGGGGTGTAAGGAAGAGTTCAACTGAATTACTGGATACAATTAACCACTGGCTGGATAGCATTAAAAGCACAGAGTACTTTGCAGTTACTTATAACAGGTATTACAAAAACAGGTATGCTTATAAAAGAAGAATTACAAGCGAGTACCTTTCGCACAAAGGTGGAAAAATTTCCGGTTACGATGAACTTATAAAAGAAAGCGCACAAAAGCTTAACTGGGACTGGAGATTGATGGCATCGCAGATGTACCAGGAAAGCCAGTTTAAACCGAACGTAAAATCGTGGGCAGGAGCAGTTGGTTTAATGCAGCTTTTGCCATCCACCGCAAAGATGTACGGTACCACAAATTTATACGATCCCAAATCGAATATTAAAGCCGGAACAAAGTTTTTAATTTATCTTGATAAATATTGGAGTGAATTTATTAAAGACTCAACAGAAAGGCTAAAGTTTGTGCTTGCTTCTTACAACGTAGGGCGCGGTCACATAGATGATGCAAGAAGACTTACAGAAAAATACGGTGCCAATCCTAATGTTTGGGAGGATAATGTTGAGTTTTACCTTTTACAAAAATCAAAACCAAAATATTACAATGATGAAGTTGTAAGGAACGGTTACTGCCGTGGGAAAGAGACCGTTAAATATGTTAGAGAGATCTTTGAAAGGTACGAACATTATAAAAAGTTTATAGAATAATAAAACGGCTCCGATAAAGGAGCCGCATAAAACAAAAAATTAATTCCTGCCTAATAACTAGTTTACCATCGATATCATCATATCCAGTTCTTCAACCAACTGTTCATCAGTTCCGGGGAACCCAACACTCTTAAATCTTATGTTTCCTTCACCATCTATAATAAATTTAGTTGGGATACCGCTTACCTTAAACATTTCTATGACTTTATTCTCTTCATCCATAAGTACCCGGAAAGGATATTCATTTTTAGAAATAAAATCCGCTGCGATTTTATGTTTATCGTCAACTCTTTCCCAGCTGTTAACAAAAAAGAATTTCACATTTTCATCATCGCTGTATTTTTCTACAGATTTTTTCATACCGGGGAAGGATGCCCTGCAGGGACCACACCATGTTGCCCAAAAATCTACAATAACGGTTTTACCTTTGTAATCAGCAAGTGAAATGGTATTTCCATCAAGATCATTTAAAGTAAAAGCAGGCGCCGGTTCCAGCATCATCTCTTTTTCAAGTTTTAATTTGAGTTTTTCTTTTGCTACATCTTCAAATCTTGCTGCGTATTCACCAAAACCTTCATCACTTCCTTTTTCATTAAGGTAAGCTTCCCTTAACAGGTCCTTCATAATAGCAGTACCGTGCCCGGTTTCAATAAATGCAGAAATTTCAGCCATTGCTTTTCCGTAAACACCGTTCTCTATAAGAGCTTTCGAATAGAGCTCATTTATTGAACCACCTTCACGTTTTGTTAATTCAACTGCTTCTTCCAACGCGGGCAGTGATTTATTCTTCTTATCAATGTTGTACAAAATATTTCCATACGCAAAAAGGTTTAGACCAAGGTAATACTTCCTCTCTTCTTTCCATTCACTATCCGAATAAAATTCAGGTTTTTTTCCGGATGGATTTTGAACTTCTTGCCTGTTTTTTTCAACACCGAGTTTTGCAACCTCAAGTGCCGTTTTCATATCTGTTTTTTCATCTATCATTCTTTTCGCAACCGAATAAAATCTATAAGTACTAACTTTACTAGAATTATTTTTTAAGAATTCATAAGCTGATTTAAAGTCCTCTGCATCCCTGTATGCATTAGCTATAAGGTCATACATGTATTCTATGTACTTACTTGCGGGATGTTCACTCTCAAACTTTTCTACAAATGCTATTTTACTCTGCACATCCCCTATGTTCCTGAATTCCAGGTATTTTTGTATTTGCACGTATTCACTTTGTGGGAATTTCTCATTTATTACCTTTTCATATAATCCTAACTTTTCCAAATTGTTCAACTTAGAATACCAATCTGCAAGAAGTTTGTAATTCTCTTCGCTTAATTCATCCCCTTTTTCCAGCGCTTCAAGTTCTGTCCTTATTATGTCTTCGCTGTCTTTTACTCTAACAACATTTACAGTTTCAAAATAAGGCTGCAAAAATTCCTCTTTAACCTGCGGATTTGCTTTAAATTCCTCTTCAAAAAAGTTATACGCTTTATCTCTATCCCTTTCTAAATCAATATAATAAGCGCCCCACTTATTGTGCGCTGCAGCTAATCCAGCTAAGCTGCCGGGCAATCTTTCGCCATCATTACCGGTTAAGAAAATTATGTAACCGCTTTTACCATTGTTATCAATAATATCCCCAGATTTAAATTTTAAAATAACACCTAAAGTATTTTCTTCAGTTGTTAATTTTCCCGTTAGCGTATTTCCATCTTTGTTTAGCTGTACATCAATTGCATTATCTAAATCGTTACTGTATAAATAAGCTATACATTTTACCTCGTCCATCCCTGAAAGGGTAGTGCTGTCCGGATTGTACATAATTGTTATTTCTTCTCCAGGATTGGGAGTTGAAGGTGAGTAATCGAAGCTTCCTAAAAATTCCGGCTGCAGGTTGCATGAAATTAAAACAAATAATGATATTGCAAAAAAACTGATGATTACAGAGATCCTAAACATTTCTGCTCCTTATATACTTTTCAGATTATAACTGCAAGCAAAAATATGGATTTAAAGACAATTTTTTACATAAAAGATGATGGGCGGAAAATTAATCAGTCGATAAGCTTGAAACCGGTTCCGTGTACATTTATAATTTCCACGGAAATATCGGGTTCAAGGTGGCTTCGGAGTTTAGTAATAAAAACATCCATGCTGCGTGCAGTAAAGTAGCTTTCATTCTTCCAGATTTCCCTAAGAGCGAGAGACCTTTCTACAACTTCATTTTTATTCTGTGCAAGCAGTTTAAGCAGTTCCGATTCTTTAGAGGTTAATTGCTTTTTAATTTTCCCGTTGCTTAATGTTCGTTTTTTATAATCGAAAACAAAACTGCCAAACTTATACACTTTATCTTCAGAGCTAAGTTGTCCGTCTGGAGCCGTACGTTTAAAAATATTATCAATCCTTAGCAGTAATTCCTCGCTGCTGAAAGGTTTGGTAATATAATCATCGCCGCCAATTTTTAATCCCTTTATCCTGTCTTCCAGCATCGATTTTGCTGTTAAAAATATTATTGGAGTTTGCTTATCAGTTTTACGGATATGTTTTGCAAGTGTAAATCCATCAAGCCTGGGCATCATAACATCAAGTATCAACATATCAAACGAACCTTCAGCATAAACATTTTTTCCTTCTTCACCATTAAGGCACTGCGTAACAATGTAACCCTTAAGTGACAAGTAATCTTTAAGAAGAGAGCCAAGATTCGGATCATCCTCAACCAACAGTATTTTTTTCTTTTTACTATTCATAAGGTAAAAATATTTTAAAAGCAGTTCCCCTGCCCTGTTCACTCTCCACTTTTATGGTGCCGTTATGTGCTTCAACTATTTTTTTAACATAACTCAAACCAATTCCGTATCCTTTTACATCGTGCCTGTTGCCGGTTGGTACACGGTAGAATGAATCAAAGATCCTTTTTTGATGATGCTTGGAAATACCCAGTCCGTTATCTTCAACAGTTATCTGAAGTCCTTCAGCAACATTAGTCGTTTCAACTTTTATCTCCGGCTTATTACCTGAATATTTTACTGCATTATCCAGGAGATTGTTAATAATATTTCTTATATGCATCGGGTCGGCATTTATTTCAGGTCTTTCAGAAATTAAATTTGTTTTGATAGCAGCTTCGTTATTCCCGTTTGTGAAAAGGAATTTTTCCAGAACATCGGTAATAATCTTATGAACATCAGTAAGAGTTTTTTCAAGTTTAAATTGATTTTTTTCCAACGCTGCAGTATTAAGTAACGATTCAACCATTTTTCCAAGACGTGAGATTTCTTCACCGATAATACCGGAATATTTTTTAAGCGAATCTTTTCCCCTCATAAGCCCGGACTCATTCAGTGCTTCACCGGCAAGTGATATCGTGGAAATTGGTGTTTTAAATTCATGTGTAATATTATTAATCAAATCGCTCTTTATTTCGGATAATCTTTTCTGGCGAAGAAGAATATTCACAGTTTTATAATAAAGAAAAATAATTACAGTAATCACAAGCAGGGAAATTAAAAGCACCGATGCCATTGTGCCAAGCAGGTAACCGGTTCTACCCTGAAAATGGATTACTAAAAAACCAGGTTTGGTAAAAACTTCGTGTGGAAATAACCTTGCCTTGTAAGGTGAATTTAAAAGTGCTTCAACCTCTCCATTTTCATCTGCAAATAAAAGTGTATCAGGTTCAAATGATTTTACAGCAAACACAAATTCAGCTGTAATTTTTTTATCGTTAAGCTCATCCGCTAAGAATGATTCGATTTCAGATTTATCTAATCTTTCAATAATAGATTTATTTTCACTTAACGTCATTAACTCGGTTACTACTTCCTTCACCACATTACTTTTTCTAATAAGCAAAGAATCGATCTGCTTTTTGACAACATATCGTTTTCTAATATTAATTTCATCGCGGTCGTCGTCATTGTCATCATCTTCTTCAATCGTAATAAATAGAGATGCTTCTGCACTGTCTCCCGAACTTTTAACTTCAATATTTGCTTCCGGATGAGTGGAGTAATTCCATACAAAACTATTTCCGTTGTTACCTTTTATTACTGTGTGGGAGAGTAAAGAATCCGAATCAACTATTATAAGCTCATCTTCATCCAAAAACTTTCTTATCACAACATCTTTAGTCTCTTCCTTTTCAATTTTATTAACAGTCACTAATAGCGCTTCAGTAACATCTTTATCAAATTTTTCATTCGCAAGGTTAATTGCATTCTTTATCCAGTAACCCTGAATAGCAATTAAACCGGCAAGAGCAATGCTCATAAGGATAATGATTATTTTCAGTTGTTTCTCTTTCATTTTGCAAATTTAACTTTTAGACGGCTCTAAATCCTGATTGTTAACATTTTTTAACATTTATTAACGCTCATTTAACAATATATTGTTTTCATCTTTAATAAATTTGGGGTGAAATTTTCAAAATAAAAAGGAGAAAAAGATGTTAAAAGTAAATGTCACAAAAGTATATTTAACTTTCTTTTCAATCTTTTTCCTGTTTGGTATTCTTGGTTATGCACAGGAAGACCTGAAAGAAAAAGTAAAAAAGATTGAGAGTACCGTTGATAAAGTTACAATTACTGCCGGTGGAGAGGAATACACCTTTGAGGGAGATGAAGCAAAAACTCTTTTTAAAAAGATGCAATCGGGTTTTTCTAAATCGCACAGCTTTATGTGGCACAGCGGTGATGGTGAATTTGAACACCACGATAGCGAATTAATTATAATCGATGAAGATGGAAATAAAAAATTAATCGAAATTATCGAAGATGGTGACGAAGATACTGATATTTATATTTCCAAAGATTTTGATATTGATGATAACCACGGAATAGAAAA
>JAZGGS010000226.1:0-7187 GCA_036480595.1 Ignavibacteriaceae bacterium | reverse complement strand
GATTGTGCACCACCAAAAACAATAAATTCTTCCGTTTGAGTACCGGTAAGATTTCTAAAATCCTCAAAGAATACTGTAAAGTCTACAGCGATATCGTCACCAATCTGTTGTTGAATACCAATTTCTCCCTTTACTGTTGTTTGTGGTTCCAGATCAGCATTACCAAATAAAGCTGCATTTCCGGAGTTAACTCCTAATTTAAATTGCGGATTTTCATAAAGAAAAGTATACCGGGGTAGCTGCTGGAAATGCCCATATGAAAAATGTATCACTCCCTTATCAGAAATTGGAAAAGCTAAACCGACACGCGGGCTAATTTGAGTTTTTGCAGTTGCGTCTTTATACCAGTACTGTGCTCTATCTTTAACAGTTTTAGAAATTTCGCCCGGATCTTGAACACCATTTCCATTTTCATCGTTAAATCTATTAATCGGCTTAAGCGGATTAAATATATTCGGATCCGTTGGATCTGATAGAATAACACCATCCGGTTGAAAATAATCGAACCTAATTCCTAAATTGAAAATAAGATTAAATGCTTCAAACTTAGACTGAACATATCCGGAAGCTTCATAGGGTTCATGTAAATAAGTATCAAAATCGGTTGTTGTGGGTAAAGGAATTGTTACATTATATGGAACAACCCGCTGACCATTTTCATCTACCATCGGCACAAGATTTATGTTCTCCAAATACATTCTATGTTTTGCATAATTGCCACCAAACTGCAAATTAATTTCCTGGTTAATTTGTGTCACCCAGTCTAATTTTGCAGCGTAAGTACCTGTATTTCTTACAAATCGATTATTATTGGTGCCACCAATGCCAAAGCTGTAAGGAGGTGTTATGACTGAAGTATTATCTTCATAATTAGTTGGTTTGACTGGATTTCCCGTATGAATATCTTCAAATATGTATTGACGATAATCTTTGAAAGTGTAACTTAAGTTTAATGTGTAAAAGCTATTCGAAGAAATAGCATGGTTGAATGCCAAAATATTCGTATATGATTTGTTAAAGCGATTTAGGTTGTTATCAGGAGTTAGTTTATTAAAATGATCGTAATCTTGATAATTTCTTCGATCAAGAATATAATTAAAGCTCATTTTTAGTCCTGTTAAAACTCGATATGTTAACTTACCCTGTCCATATATATTTTCATTATCATTCATAGATACACTTGCACCATCTCCATTCTGCGATATTATAAACTCTTGCGTAATATTATCTTCAAATGCTCTATCACTGATTAGAAAATCTCTTCTTCCGTAAAGTGAACCAGTGTTGAAATAGTACCTTCCATTTAAATAGAAGAATAAATCATCTTGAATAATCGGACCGCTAAGACTACCCTCAAAATTTCTTATTGCAACGGGATTGATATTATCTATATTGTCGTAAATTTCCGTTCGATTGGAAACGTAATCTCCTGTATAAACTTGAACATTAAAATTAAAATCATTGTTTCCATCCTTAGTTACAATATTAACAACACCAGATTGTGCCTGACCATACTCGGCATTAAAAGCACCACTTATCACCTGTAATTCCTGAACTGCATTTTGATTAACATTTACAAGAGTACTTCCATCGTAAACATCAGTTACCGGTACACCATCAATCTGATAAGCAACCTGATTACTTCTACCACCGCGAATATGAATATTACCACCTGAGATAACTACTCCCGCCTGAAGTTGAAGGACATCGCCAATGTCAGTAACCGGTAATTGAGAGATTACATCATCCCCCACTATCGAAGTGCTTGATGTAAGGTCTTTTCTAATGAGTTCCCTGGTAGCGACTACAACTATTTCTCCTTCTAATTCAACACTGGTCTCAGTTAGCTGAAAATCGATTGTTGTTGTTAAATCGATTGATACTTTTACTTCCTGGATAGAAACGCTGTTATATCCTATAGCGGAAGCTTTAACTGTATAAACACCTGGTGTAATATTGAGAATAGAATAATAACCATCTATATCCGAAGCGGCGCCTAAATTTGTTCCCATAATCATTACATTCACAAATGGGAGCGGCTCGCCAGATATAGCGTCAGTTAATCTCCCAGCTACCTTCCCCTTTGTACCGGAAAGAAGAGTAATATTGGTTACTAGAAAAAGAGAGAGAAGAATCAGTAAAATTCTTTTCATAATTTGCTCCTTTTTCGGATTAATACGTTAACATCAAAAAGTCAGCTAATTAACTCTTTAAAATGGATAAAATCAGAAAATGTTGGATAAGAACAAAAAAGTTTAACTTTGTTTAATGCCACTAGCATAACTCTGTTTAATTTTCAAATATTCATATCATATTTAGCAGCAAAGAATTGTTTATCATTTATTATTTCATTTTGACAAAAATGAGCTCCTCACAAATAACTAACCTTCTTAATCGTTATATAAAAAATTTCGAGTAATCTAATTTAAGCGATACACCCTTTTAATCAACGATTATCTCAGTTATTATGATCTTAAATTTCGTCGGTGTATAGCTCTCCCAATTCTCAAAATAATCTATAAAAACATTTGATAAAAGGAAATAGCTACAGGATATATTTTTAGTCACATATGTCCAAAATAAAACTATGTATCAGTATTTCGTTTTGCAGGAGCTATTGCTTTTGTAAGTTACAATTTAGCTTTATTGCAAAATAGTATCTTGTTTAAGTGAAATTGGGGTGCTATAATCAAATTTACGTTTGGTGGAGTGATTTACGCATTATTTACCGCTGGAATTTTCGGATGGTTGTGGCCGGTTTAAATTTGTGATTTTATTTACTGCTGTCACTTCTAGCAGTGGCTGCCGGGTGCTCTCTTCATTCTAACTTCTATTTCTATTATCTTTATAGAAATAAAAATCTTCAAAATAAATATTAATGTCTTCATCATTTCAAAACAAATTAAATCATTTAGCTAACTGGGAACCTCCTGCAATGTGGCTTAAAATAATAACCATTGATGCACACGCTGCTGGTGAACCTTTGCGTATTATTTTAAGTGGGTTGCCTGAGATAAAAGGAAAAACAATTCTTGAGAAAAGAAATTTCCTGAAAGAAAATTATGATTACCTTCGTACATCATTAATGTTCGAGCCGCATGGTCATGCAGATATGTACGGTGCAATAATTACACCACCTGTAACCAAGGAAACAGACTTTGGAGTGATCTTTCTTCATAATGAAGGTTACAGCACAATGTGCGGCCACGGGATTATCGCTCTTACAAAAGTTGTGGTTCAAACGTGTATGATTAAAGCTGAAGAACCAACAACTAAAATTAAAATCGATACACCTGCAGGGTTGGTAACATCGTTTGCAAAAGTGAAGAACGGGAACGTAGAATCTGTATACTTCCATAACGTTCCCTCTTTTGTTTTAGCTATGGATGAAAGAATTTCTGTTCCCGGTTTGGGTGATATAAAATATGATATCGCTTTTGGAGGAGCTTTTTATGCTTTTGTAAATGCGGATGAATTGAAAATAGAATTGAACGAGAATAGCTACAGGGAATTGATTGAAAAAGGGATGGCAATAAAGAGAGCAGTTTCAGAAAATTATAAAATAACACATCCTTTTGAAGAGGATCTAAGTTTTTTGTATGGAACGATCTTTATTGGTAAACCAACCGGCAAAGGATCAAACAGTAGGAATGTTTGCATTTTTGCTGAAGGAGAAGTTGATCGGAGTCCTACAGGAACAGGGGTAAGTGCAAGAATGGCACTTCACTATGCACGTGGTGAATTAAAATTAAATGAACAAATTGTTATCGAGAGTATAATTGGCAGCAAGTTTAAAGGACTTGTACACGAAGTTATAAAATATGGTCCGGTGGAAGCTGTAATTCCCGAAGTTGAAGGGAATGCATTCATAACAGGCAAACACGAATTTTTAATTGATCCGGAAGATCCTCTGAAGAAAGGATTCATCCTACGATAAATTGTAATTTAATAATTTAATCTGCTCCCTGTTTTGTTATCAAACTAACTCATCATTAAATTTACTTAATCAAATTTACTGTTGGAGTGATATGCTTATTAAAGAAAAAATTGAACAGGCGAAAAAACTTCTTGAAGAATTTAACACCGATTGCTGGATAACTTTTGTGCGCGAAAGTGCGATTAATGGCGACCCTTCACTTGCCTTTTTGGTTCCCGCAGATCTTACCTGGCACTCTGCAATCATAATTTCTAAAGATGGCAAAGCACACGCCATTGTTGGTAAGTATGATCAGAAAACTGTTGAGGAAACCAGGGCGTATAATTCTGTGGTTGGATTTGTTGAAGGAATAAAAGAACCTTTTCAATCTTACCTGAAAAAATTGATGCCGCACTCAATTGCACTTAATTATTCTAAGGGTAGTGAGATTGCAGATGGAATTACACACGGAATGTATCTTACGATATTCAATATGCTAAAAGAGATTGCTTTAGAAGATAAGATTGTATCTGCGGAAAAAATCGTATCGGCATTACGCGGTAGAAAATCAGATTCAGAAATTGATAATATAAAATCAGCAATAAATGTTACTGAAGAAATTTTCGATAAAGTTGCTGGCTTCATCAAACCGGGAAAAACTGAAAAAGAGATTGCCGGTTTTATGCAAGCCGAAGTTGAAAAAAGAAATCTTGAATATGCATGGGAACCTGCCGTCTGCCCTGCTGTTTTTACCGGACCGGAAACTGCAGGTGCTCATTATGCACCTACTGATAAGAAGATTGAGCGCGGTCATGTTTTAAATATGGATTTTGGAGTGAAGTGGAACGGTTACTGCTCAGATATGCAACGAACATTCTACATTCTTAAGGAAGGTGAAACCGAAGCACCTGAAGATGTAATGAAAGGATTTGATACAATTGTAGATGCGATTGAATCATCAAAAAATACAATTAAACCGGGAGTAATTGCAAAAGAGATTGATGCAATTGCAAGAAATATAGTTGTTGAAAATGGATATGATGAATTTCCCCACGGTCTTGGTCATCAGGTTGGAAGATTTCCACACGATGGCACTGCCCTACTCGGTCCGCCTTGGGAGAAATATGCGCAGAAACCTTTTCTTCCATTAGAGAAAGGAATGGTTTTTACGATTGAACCTCGGCTGGAGGTTCCTGGCAGAGGCACTGTAACTATTGAGGAGATGGTTGTTGTAACAAAAAACGGAGTTGAGTGGCTTTCTCATCCACAACAAGAAATAATTTTAATTAAATCATAAAAGAATAATTTATGAGCTTAGGAAGAAATATATTGTTGTGGTGTTCGAGAAATGATTGGCTGAAAAAGAAATTCCCCAAAATGAAATTTACCAGGCGCGCCGTTAAAAGATTTATGCCGGGTGAAACTGTGGAAGATGCAATTGCAGCCACCAGGAAACTTCGGGTAAATAATATCCCTACTACCTTTACGCATCTTGGTGAAAATATAGTTGACTTGCATGAGGCGGAAAAAACAACAACTCACTACCTAAACCTGCTGGAAAAATTAAATGAAGAGAAGCTTGATGTTGAAATATCACTAAAACTCACACAGATCGGTTTTGGTCTTTCCTTTGAAAAAGCCTTTGAACTTTTCTCGCAAATAACCGATAAAGCAAAAAGATACAATAATTTTGTTTTTATTGATATTGAAGACAGCTCCTATGTAGATAAAACAATTGACTTCTACAAAAAAATTAAGAATAAATATGATAATGTTGGATTATGTTTGCAAGCTTATTTATTCAGGACAATGAAGGATATTGAGGAATTAATCGATATCAATCCTACCATCCGTCTTGTAAAAGGAGCATATAAGGAACCCGAAACCATTGCTTATAAAAGTAAGAAAAAAGTGGATGAAAACTTCTTTAAGCTATCGGAATTTCTCCTTGATAAAATAAAAGATCAGAATTGGCGTGCTGCATTTGCAACTCACGATACGATCCTGATTAAACGCATTGAAGATGCGGGAGCACGAATGGGGATAGAAAAAAGTAACTTGGAATTCCAATTGCTTTATGGTATTAAATCATTCGATCAAGTAAAATTAGCTTCTGATGGATATGGAGTCCGCGTTTTGATAAGCTATGGTGAATCTTGGTTTCCGTGGTATATGCGTCGTCTTGCAGAGAGACCGGCTAACGTGGTGTTTATATTAAAAAACTTATTAAGTAAATAGAGTTAACTAAATAATTATAGAAAGTTATAATGGATGATTTAAAGGGAATTATACCTCCAATTACCTCTCCGTTTATAGATGATGAAATTGCTTTTGATAAACTTAAGATTAATATAGAAAAGTTAAACAAAATGAATATTGCTGGATATGTTATTCTTGGTTCTAACGGTGAATCTGTTTTTCTGACGAGAGAAGAAAAAATAAGGATAATTGCTTATGTTCGGGAGCACGCATCTCAAGGCAAAGTTGTGATAGCGGGTACTGGCACAGATTCAATTAAAGAAACTATCTCTCTTACAAATGATGCCGCAAAAAATGGGACTGATTATGCACTCATTATAACTCCTTCCTTCTTTAAATCAAATATGGAGCCGTCAACTTTTATTAATTACTACTTAGCCGTTGCCGATTCAGTAAAAATTCCGGTTATAATCTATAATGTTCCTAAATTTACAAACGTGAATATTCACCCTGATACTGTTGCTGAACTTTCAGAAAATAATAATATTGTGGGCATAAAAAATAGCTCTGAGAATACAGAATTAACAGCAAAATTTATTTTGGGAACACCAAATGATTTTCACACTTTCGTCGGCACCGGTTCAGTATTACTGCAGGGATTAAAGGATGGCGCAGATGGTGGTATCCTGGCTTTGGCAAATATTGCACCCACAGAATGTATCAGTATACAGGAATTGTTCGATCTGAGAAAACTGGAAGAAGCTGAAATTTTACAGAAGAAAATGGTACCTGTGAATAAAGCAATAACAACTACATTCGGCGTTGCAGGATTAAAAGCTGCAATGGATATGATTGGTTTATATGGTGGTCATCCAAGACTTCCGCTAAATCCTTTAGATGAAAAAGCTAAACAAGAATTAAAAAATATTTTAATTGAAGCTTCATTAATCGAAAGTTAAATTAGTCATTGAAATCAAATATTCTTTTATTTATCACCGCAATGATTTGGGGATTTGCCTTTGTTGCACAACGTGCAGGGATGGAGTTTGTTGGTCCATTCACATTTAATGCA
>JAZGGS010000225.1:0-2670 GCA_036480595.1 Ignavibacteriaceae bacterium | reverse complement strand
TTTCTATAATTTTTAACGATCCATTTTTTTTGTTTGTTAGATAACTGCATCGTTTAACTATTCTTCCTTCAAGATCATTATTTGATATGGTTCAAACGATATATCAATTATTCCATTTATACTCTTAAATACTCTATCTTCAATTAGTTCTTTAAGAATATTTTCGCCTGGCAGTGATTTATTCAGAATTAGCTTGAATTCCGTAAATTTATTTTGATTATTTAAGATGATAAACATTTTATTATCACTGGTGGTCCGTTCATATCCTAAAATTTTATTTTCATTATCAATTAAAAAAAAGTTAATATCACCTAACGCTAAAACGGGATTTTCATTTCTTATATAGATTAGTTTTTTATACCACTCAAAAAGTTTTTGATTAAAACTTACATCATCTTTAGGACGAAGTTCTTTAAAAGGATGCGAAATTTCCGGCTCATAATTTAAATCTTGCCAAACCATTGGCTTGCGGCAGTCAGGGTCATCTCCTCCCCACATTCCTGCTTCATCGCCGTAATAAATCATGGGAGCACCCGGTAAAGTCATTTGTATTCCGATAATTAAGCGTTGAATTAATAGCTCTACATTATTCGGTTTTCGTACCTTGTAATTGGAGTTTTGGCCTGGATTTGCTTCATGGTCGTACCAATTATCCGGATTAATTATTTGAGAGGTGAGACGATCGACATCATGACTGTCCATCAAGTTTTGTAGCACATAAACATTTTCTTTCGGATAATCGTTCATGTAAGCATACAAGCTATCAACAAATTCCTTTACACTGATTTGATTCTTCACATCGATAACAAATTCTTTAACTGCATTGGCAAACCTATAGTTCATAACAGCATCGAAAGCATCTCCTTGTAGCCATGGTGCTGGATTTATCATTTTGTTATTTTGCCAATCATGCCACCAAAGTTCACCCGTTAAATATGCATCTGGATTGATCGATTTTACCCAAATTCGAAATTCTTTCCAAAAATTTATATTAACCATTTCAGCAACATCAAGCCGCCATCCGTCTATACCATCCGACGGGTTTCCATCCTGGTTTGGGTCCATCCACCGCTTGACGATTTCATAAATATGTTTTTTACTTCCTTCGACTAAACCATTTTCATCTTCTCTTATTTCAGGAAGATCTTTTACCCCGTACCAGCCCTCATACTCGAATTCTTTTTCCGGAGTCTCTGGATCATCCCACTTATTAATGGTGAACCAATCCTTATATAAAGACTTTTCCTGCTTTTCTAATACATCTTGAAAAGCCCAGAATGTATTTCCCACATGATTGAATACTCCATCAATAATTATTTTAATATTTCTACTATGACACTCTTTTATTAAGTGCAAAAAGAGGGAATCGGCAGTTGTCCATTTCCACGTTGCAGGATCACCAGGATCTTCTTGCTGCCATATTACTCTATCTATATTTGGATTTGGACCAAAATTATTATCGATATGATGATACATTGATACATCATATTTATGCAATGATGGAGATTCAAACAGAGGATTTAAATAAATCGCATTTATCCCAATGTCCTTCAGATAGTCCAACTTATCTAAAATACCTTGCAAATCACCTCCGTAACGACGAAGTCCTGCATTCCAATAGAAATCAAATCCAGTCTCTTCTTCCCATGGCTGGAGTTTGTACCAGTCAGAAGTCCACGGGTGAATTTGCCAATTTGCTGGTCGAATATAGGGCGAAGCTCCCTTCATGTCATCTAAAGTAGGGTCATTCGTCTTATCACCGTTCCAAAATCTCTCAGGAAATATTTGGTACCAAATGGCTTTTTTTGCCCATTCAGGAACACTTTTTAGGTTATCTTGCGGTACAATAAGATTGAAAAATCCCCATATGATAGTAAAAATTAAAGAGAAGAAAATTAGTTTATGTATTGCAAATTTATTCATTTCGTTGCCTCATCAGATTATAGCATTAAGTTGAACGCGAAATATTTTCATTTATCCAGAATGAAAAATCTTATAATAAAATTACGTATAAATAAGAATTTATCCACCATTAAAGAGGGCACTTATCAACTTGTCTGAATATTACCAAGGAATTTATGGAGAATATTCATATACAAATTAGCTTATCAGAATATACTTTGATGATTCTAGTAACATCACATAATTAGCACCTTCATTTATTGTTCTTAAAAAGATTTCAAGAAAAATGAAAAATACAATGGGGATTATTACCAAAATAAAATAAAACCACTATGACGGGAGGCTTGCATTTTCCTTTTATATTTTTCTCTGATTTATTTTGTTTGTTTCTTTTTCTTCATAAAAGTTTATACGGTTAAGATTTAAGCAAGAAATTAAATAAATTGCAAACTCAAAATTATTTTGAATTGATCTTATAATCAGAATTGGGAGCAGATATTTTGCAAATGCATTATATTACATTGGATATAAAACAAGATTTAACCGCAATGAGAATTAAATAGCATTTTAAATGTACATCCTAGGAATATCAGCATTTTATCACGACAGTGCTGCTTGCATTGTTAAAAATGGTGAAATAATAGCAGCAGCACAGGAAGAAAGGTTTACAAGAAAAAAACATGATTTCCGTTTTCCTGAGCATGCAATTAATTTCTGTTTGGATTTTGCGAACATCAGCAGCAAGGAGATTGAGATAGTTGCTTTTTA
>JAZGGS010000224.1:0-2504 GCA_036480595.1 Ignavibacteriaceae bacterium | reverse complement strand
CAATAAAATAATCTGCTTGCTCATAAAATTCTTTCATGGCATTCATAAGCGATTCTATTCTTTCCATGAATTGCTCTTTGGTGGGAAGCTCTTCACCTTCAAATAAAAGCGCAGGACGGTCTCTTTTATAAACTAATCTTTTGTATGTCATTTCCGGAGAAGAATGAAGATAAATTAATCTTCCGGATTCTTTTAGAAGCTTAAGGTTTTTGCTGTTGGCAATTGTTCCTCCTCCCAAAGCCACTATTAAATGGTTTTTTTTTGATATCGCTTTAAGCATTTCCAATTCTTTCTTCCGAAAATATTCTTCACCTTCTGTCTCAAATATTTCGGTTATCTTCATAGCTTCTTTTTCTTCAATAGCTTTATCAAGATCCAGGAAATTCCATCCTAACGTGTTGGCAAGGATAGGACCAATTGTGCTTTTGCCTGCAGCCATAAAACCGGTTAGATAATAGATTTTTTTTCTCATGACAATAATACTTCTCACAAGAAAATTAAGGTTTTAGTCATCAAAATAAAATTCTGTTTCGGAAAGTATCCTACAAGGAAGAAAGACAAACGTTAGAAATGAAAAACACCACCAAGTGTAAATGTAACACCATCAACATTTACTTTAGTTTCAAAAGCATCATCAAGTAACGTAATTTCTTCTCCCTGGTAAATTACGCTGGTCTTATTATACTTACTTGTTACATTGTACTGAGGATCTCTGAACTTCATTTCAAATCTTATTGAGAAAAATTCCAGGGGCATATAATCCATCGATGCTGAAACGTGAATACCAATCGCAAACTGTCTCTGCTGAATTGATAAATCAACATCACTTAATTTCCGGGTAAATTCTCCACGGTAGTAACCCATTCCCCCGCCCATCATAAATATAAACTGCTCTGTAGAAAACGGGAAAAGATAATGAGCTGTTAATTCAATAGGTATAAGCCTAAAGCCGTCTTCAACCTCAAACACTACTATCCTGTTCCCTAAAAATACAGTAAGATTTGGACCCAGCGCGCTCTTTTGCATATACTCAATATTTAAACCTAGAATAAACCATTCGTTAAATCTGTATCGAATATCAAGCGAAGGATTAAGTATATCCTCAACCACAAACGGTTTGTTTCTTACAACAATGTCAGAAGAATTTGGATTTAGAAATATATCTGCTGAAGTGGTGTAAACAGCATTTATGCTAATGCCAAAATTATTTTCGTGGAATTGTGAATAGAGAGGTGCAGCAAATAAAATAATGGCAACGGAAATATCAACAACTTTTATCTTCAACAAAATAATTGAACCTCTGACAATTTATTATAAAAAAGATGCTTATTATTATTTAAAAATAAAAACCCCCGATCAATACCTAAATTCAGTGTTTAACCGGGGGCAAATATTTTATTGATGATCTAAAGATCAATATGCATAAAACATGTAACGATTATCTACAATATCCGATTTATCTTTAAGAATTGCCAGCCACTGGCTTACAAAAGCATTCTTTTTGGCTTGCAGTAGATTGTTTCTCAGTGTTCCGCTCTGCTGGTTATATGCGGTAGAATCAAATTCAGTCTTTTCAGTAAGATACACTAAATAAAAACCTTTTATCCCTCTAACCGGCTCTGAAAGCTGGTTTTTCTCTAACGAAAATGCTGCATCTATAAATGCATAATCTTTTCCGATAATCGGGATACTTGTTTGATAATTAAACCTATTGGTTTTGCTTACTGTAATTCTCGGATCGAGTGAAGGAATTTTGCTCAAGTCGCCGCCACTTTTTTCAGACAGCTCACCTGCCAGACGTTCGGATTCTTCAAATTTCTTTTGCGTTCCTGCAAGCTGCTTTAGCTGCATCTCAACTTCTTCATATCCTCTGAACCCTTCAGGAATACTTTCAGAAATCTGAACAACAACAAATCCTTGCTGTACTTTGAATACTTCGCTTACGGTATTTACACTATTTTCAAAAGCAAATTTTACTAACCTTTTATTAACACCCAAACCGGAAATTGAAGGACTGTTTTCCTGGAAAGGCGGGGTTTCAGAAATTGTATGACCAAGTATTCCTGCTTCCTGGTCGAACCCGTTTTTTTCTGCAAGGTACGAAAAATCATCTGCAGCATTATAATTTTCGTCTCTAGTTGCAGCCGATTGGGTAACCGGGTTTACTATCTGCTCTATAACATATTTTGAATCTGATTGACCTGTTACTTTAATTATATGGTAACCAAATGTTGTTTGAACCGGTTTTTGAATTTCATTTAAATTACCGCTAAAGCAAGCTTCGTCAAATTCTTTAACCATTGTACCTTTACTAAACCAGCCAAGGTCTCCGCCCCTGGCAGCACTTCCGGGGTCACCTGAATTTTCTGTAGCTAACAAACTAAAATCAGCTCCGTTAATTAATTCATCGTAAATCCTGTTTGCTTCATCAAGGTTTGCCTGGTCATTCTCTTTACTGTTTATAAGAATGTGAGATGCCCTTACCATTTTATCGGATGAAGGGA
>JAZGGS010000223.1:0-4591 GCA_036480595.1 Ignavibacteriaceae bacterium | reverse complement strand
AATGCAGTTCTTTTTAATTTTAATAATTGTGCCCGGCGCTATACTTTGTTTTGTAACCACGCCCGAACCATGAATTTTATAGTTGAGACCAAGCAAATTTAAGATCACCAGCGCATCTTTAACCGTTTTTCCCCTAAGATCGGGCATAACATTTTTATTTATCTCTTTAGAATAATTAACCTGCATTAGCTTTATTTCGTTTGTCTGGTTTTTATTTTTAACAAATTCCGGTTCAATATTTTCGTTGTTATTTCTTTCAATCGATTCTGTCCCCGGTAGTTTTCTATTCTCTTTAAAATATTGCGGATCAGTTTGTATAATTCTTTCTGCAACATTTTTGAAGATCGGTGCTGCAACCTTGCTGCCGTACTTTTCTAGTTCAGGTTCATTAACCAAGATTAGGCAAACAACTTTAGGATCTTCCACCGGAAAAAATCCAACGAACGATGAATTGTATTTGCCTGCTACATACTTACCGTTTTCAACAATCTTTGCCGTTCCTGTTTTTCCTCCTACAGAAATATTTTCGATCTTTGCATTTTTACCGGTACCATTCTCAACAACACCTGCCAATATCTTCCTCATCCTTTGCGAAGTCTCTTCTGAAATTACCCTGCGAACAGTAACAGGTGATGATTGGTAAATTGGCGTTCCGTTTTTATCAAGTTGTTTTTTTAGAATTTGGGGTTCGTATAAAATTCCACCGTTTATTACAGAACAGAAAGCCGTTGCAAGCTGCAAAGGGGTTACAGAAAGTCCGTATCCGAACGACATATATGTTTTGGTGAGTTTAGACCAGTTGAGGGGAGCCCGTAGTTTGCCTTTAACCTCACCGGGTAGAGGAAGAGAAGTATATGTGCCAAACCCAAAATCTCTGAGATATTTGAAATATGTTTCAGCATCCAGATCCTGAGTTAGTTTGGCAATACCAATATTACTGGACTCTTCCATAACACCCTTTACAGTTAGGTAGTTATGCTTGTGGGTATCGTATATAAAGCTGTTCCTGAATTTGTATTTACCATTTTCAACATAAACAAGATCGTTTTCTTTACATGTGCCTTCATTCAATAAAACTGCAAGAGTTATAGTTTTAAAAGTTGAACCTGGTTCGTAAGTATCTGTTATCACCCGGTTCTTTCTCTGGAAATCATCATACTTCCAGTAGTAATTAGGATCAAAGTGTTCAGCATTTGCCAGGGCTAATATTTCCCCTGTCTTTGGATCCATAATAATTCCTGACGCCGATTTTCCTTTATAAGTTTCCAGTCCTTTGCTTAATTCTTCGGTAAGAATACCCTGGTATGTTTTATCGATTGTAAGGAAAAGATTATCGCCGGGTATGGCTGGCTTGGTTTCTCCATCGGCAACTGTTATCATATCGCCGATGGCATTTCTTTCTACAAGCCGGGTTCCATTTATTCCTTTAAGGTTTTCTTCAAATGCTTTTTCAATTCCGTTGGCTCCAACATATTCATGATTAACATAACCTAAAACGTGTGCGCCGATAACACTATACTGGTAAATCCTTGTTGGATCTTCCAGATAAAATAATGCCGGCAGCTTATAGTTCAACAGATTAAATGCTAATTCTCGTTTTGCTTTCTTTTCCAGGCAAATAGTTTTCCCGGATTGGTTCATTATTTTAAGATAGTGCTTCTCACTTTTTCCAAATGCATCAGAAAATTTACCGGCTGCTTCCATTTTCTTTTTTTCAGGAAGCATTCTCAGATCAATGTAAAAGGAAATGTCATCACGATTGTAAGCAAGGAGCAAACCATTCCGGTCGTATATTAACCCTCTATCCGCTTGTATTGATTCGACCCTTGTTTGCTGTCTCTCGGCATAATATTTCAGTTCTTCACTGTTTATTATCTGGATATCAGCTAATTTGATAACCAAAAAAGTGAAAAAGAAAAACACGCAAATCAATACAACAAGTGCGCGGGAGTTAATCATATTTTTCTTTTAATAATTGTGATAGTTCTTCAATTTTATCTTTGCTTACCGTTATTTTAATTCCAGGTGAACTATTCTTCACCATTCCCAAATCGTTTATAGCGGAACGTGTAATTACATCTTCAGTAGCTACCATCTGGTAATTAGCAATAAGGTTAACTTTTTTAGTTCTTTCCGATTTTAATATTTTCTGAAGTTCAACCTTTGTACGTACAGATTCTTCGTACTTTAACCTTAACCCAACGCCAATTAATACAATTGCAGTAATTACTAACAGCAGGAACATCACTACTACAATTAAGGGTTTAGCACTTTTCTTCATATTCTTTCGGCAACTCTTAATTTTGCACTGCGAGCTCGTTTATTTATTCTAATTTCGTCAGCAGATGGTACAACAGGTTTTCGTGTAATTATTTTTAATGTTTGTTCCTTGTTACAACTGCAAACCGGAACATCTTTAGGACAAACACATTTAAGATTTTCATACTTAAAAAATTCTTTAACTACCCTGTCTTCCAACGAATGATAACTTATTACCACAATGCGTCCGCCTTTTCTAAGAACTTTAACAGAATTATTTAAAAATGATTTAAGCGTATCAAGCTCACTGTTAACATAAATTCTTAATGCCTGGAAAACCCTTGATAACGATTTTCTTACATATCTTTCCGGCACAACTTCCGAAACCAGTTTTTTTAATTCGCCGGTTGTATTTATTTTTTTAATCTTTCTCAATTCACAAATTTTCCTGGCTATCAGTTTCGATTTTCTTTCTTCACCGTACTCTCTAAGAATTCCTGCTAGTTTATTTTCATCAAAAGTATTTACAAGATCGGCGGCAGATATTTTTAAATTTTTATCGAAGCGCATATCGAGTTTAGTATCTGCGCTATAAGAAAATCCCGCCTCCGAATTATCCAACTGGAACGAAGAAACTCCAAGGTCAACCAAAATACTGTCAAAGAACTCTATAGATTCAATCTTAGCAATAACATCGATAAGCGAGTAATTAAAGTTGTATAGTTTTGCTCTTTTATCTTCAGCAAATTTTTTCTTAGAATAACTGAACGCTTTTGTATCAAGATCAGTTGAAACAAGAGTACCACGCGGACTCAGCCGTTTTAATATCTCTTCCGAATGACCGCCAAATCCAAGTGTTCCTTCAAAATAAAATCCTGCTTTACTCGTTATTAAAAAGTCAATGCTCTCCTGCAGCAATACCGGTTTGTGATGGTTTTCCATCATTCCGTCATTACTTTTGCTGCAATCTGTTCATAGGTTTCAGTCGATTGGTTTATATAATCTTCATATACAACCGGGTTCCATACTTCAATTTTTTTGAGTGCACCAAGTATCAGAACTTCTTTTTCAATTCTCGCATACTCGATTAGCGAATGCGGTATTAGAATACGGGACTGAGAATCCATTGTATCCTCAGAAGCGAACTGTGAAAACATTCTTATGAATTTTGCGTCATCCGGGTTAAAGGGATTAAGCTTTAATAACCTTTGCTCAATTTGCTGCCATTCATCAAGTGGATAGATATCGATACAGGCAGCAGTGCCCTTTGTCATAACAAATGTTTCATTGGCTTCGGGAGAAACATGCTTCCTTAATTTAGCCGGAATACTTATTCTTCCTTTGGAATCTATTGAATATGTAAATTGTCCTCTAAACATCTTTCTTAAATTATTTGGTAATTTTCACCACAATTCCCCACTACTCTCCAAAATAATGGAATTTTTCATCCAAAGTCAAGAAAAATCTATTAAAATCTCCACAAAAAAAACTTTTTTAAAAGAGTGGAATTGGTGAGGAATAATTAGTTTTGTAACTATTCTTAGCTTTGGACAAGTTTTAGAACAAATTGTATGAATGAATGGCTTAAGAATTCACTAAAGAAATTGAAGCAGGACCAGGTTTTTATTGAATGATTCTTCAGTAAAAAATTAACATTGGTTTGTAAATGACTTCTTATGAAGTTAATGAGATATGTGCTGATGATTTAAGAAATTCAGTTAATCAATTAAATATCTAATGCAGTTAAAGTATTAGACCAAGCCGTATTATAAATATAAAGCCCAGTGAAACCTGCACTGGGCTCTTTCACAATGAGAGTCTAATTACTTATACTTATCTTCCCTGATATATTTCATCAGAATGATTACCTAAATATTTAAAGAATGCTTTATTAAATTTACCCCTCTCTTCTTTATCTGGTATAGCCTCTGCAATCAATTCAAAATTCCGATTTTGTGCTTTTTCTATATCGGCGAAGTTTTTATACTCTGTAATTACAACAAAGTCAGTACTATTACTACCCCACAAATGATCCATTGCTATCTGATTTACAATAAACTCATTCTTTTTGATCACATTTTCAAACCAAAAAACACCCAATGAGTCAAATTCTGCATCGGAACCATCTTCAGGACTAAGAAGTTCAATTGTTACTACAGTGAAAACGTGTGGTTTTTCCTCCTGTGCATATAGCATTCCACTAAATGCAAGAGCAACCATCAAAAGAAAACAAAGTGATACGTTTCTCATAATCTTCTCCTAATTATTATGATTAGTTATTTAATTCTGGAAGTAGAGTAAATTTATAATCGAACCTGAGGGATTGAGCTAT
>JAZGGS010000222.1:0-11120 GCA_036480595.1 Ignavibacteriaceae bacterium | reverse complement strand
AAATCAAGTAAAGCATTCTATTAACCAACTAAATATAAATTTTCCTTTGTCCTATTAAGTTAACACGTTATAGAGTTATCATTGGCAATTTGATTTTTCTAAAATATAGTTTTTAGAGAACTTCTCTTTAATTAATTTATAATTTTAATGTTATTCATTTTAAGCCTACGCTTATTATAAATATCTTCCCCATATTTATCAATATAATTAATCTGCTGGTTTGTAAGATTGATAATGAATTTTGAGTGTTTATAAAAGTGTATAAACATTGCAGACAGACTTGCAGCCCATTCAAGTGCTTTTGGATTTTTAAAAAGAATAGTAAAAAACATTTTCCAAAATAGCTTACCAGTTATTCTATTAAATCCAACTTGACCGACAATCCTTCCAAATGACCTCAAGTTCTTAAAAGTCTTTACAAAATTGTGTCTATACTTATTATCTATTTTTAAATTTAGACAAGTGCGGATTATTCTCTCATAATAATGTTCGGGTTTATATATATGCATTAGAACATCAACAAAATCTCTTAGAATATCTATTCTTGGTCTTCCTGTTATAAAGTTTAATCCACTGGAAGCCTGGTCAATTTGAGTTTTATTATCAGTAAAGATCGAAAATTCATTAAATAATCTTTCTTCCAGTTTCAATCGCCTAGTTAATTGTGTGTTGGGTAAAGCATACAATAATCCAAGCATTGCAACGCATATTCCGGACTCCTGTATACATTCAATCATTTTTTTAGTTGTTTGATCACCCTCATTATCAAAGCCTATTATGAATCCTCCATTGACTACCATACCGTAGGAAGAAATTTTCCTTGTTGCATCAACAATAGATCTGTTCATATTTATTTTCTTATTTGCTTTTTCTACCACATCATCTTCCGGACTCTCAATACCAATAAACACAAGTCGAAAATCAACATCTTGCATCATTTTAAGAAGCTCATCATCTTCTGCTAAATTAATCGAAGTTTCAATCCCATAATAAAAAGGATAATTCTTTATTTCAGACCATCCTTTCATTGCCTGCAAGGTAGTTTTGACATTCTTCTTGTTCCCAATAAAATTGTCATCAACAATATCAATATGACCTCGATAATTTAGATCATACAGGGTTTGCAGTTCTTTAATTATTTGCTCAGGAGTTTTAGAGCGTGGTTTTCTGCCATATAGTTCAATTATATCACAGTATTCGCAATTAAAAGGACAACCACGGGTAATTTGGACATTTAGATGGATGTAATTGTTGAAATTTATTAAATCAAATCTTGGCACAACTGCTTCATTCATATCAGCAAAATCAGAAGATACGTATTTACCGCTCTTACAGCCTTTTTCCAGATCGTTCAATAGCATTGGGATAGTAATCTCACCCTCTCCTAGTACAAGGTAATCTGCAGTTTGATACAAACTTGGTTGAGACGTTGGATCGGGTCCGCCAACAATAACAGGACGTTGATTTTGATGAGATAAATTAATTATATCAATTATACCACTTTGTTGTGGTAACATTCCACCTGTACAAACAACATCAGCCCACTCAAAATGCTCTTCAAGGAGAGGTTCAACATTTATATCAATTAATTTTAATTCCCATTCTTTAGGTAACAACGCGGCTACGGTCATTAATCCGAGAGGTGCTGCCTGGTATTTGGCTCCTACTATTTTACATACATCAACAAAATTCCAAAAACTATATGGAGAAAATTTCGGATGTATTATAAGACATTTGGTCTTTTTTTCTAATAGATTTAGCATTGATTTTTTAAATTGCTCATTAGAGATGAGAATTGCAAGGAAAATAAAATGTGATAGTGGGAAGAAATAAAAATTCCTGCCTAATTAAAATGTAAGGGTGAACTAATTCTATATGGAAGTCTGCCGGCTTAATAAACAACATTCGCACTATTAATTTTACTCCTATCCCAAGAATTTTCTTAACTGGTTACTTCTTTTCGAAATTCTTAATTTTCTTAAAGCTTTTTCTTTAATTTGTCTTATTCTCTCCCTGGTAAGATTGAATTGTTTTCCAATTTCTTCCAAAGTAGCCGATTTCTCATAACCAATTCCATAGGAAAGCTTTATTACTTCAGCTTCTCTTTCTGCAAGCTTAGCAAGAATATTTTCAACTTCATTCCTTAACGACTCTTGCATTAATTCCTTATCAGGTAATGTATTCTTGTTATCCGGAATGACATCTAATAAGCTATGGTTGCTCTCACTACCCATTGCCAAAGGTGCATCAATCGATAATTGACGCCCGGAGGTTTGTAATGTAGATGAAACTTCATTAGTAGTAATATCAAGGTAATGTGCTAGTTCTTCCGTAGAAGGTTTTCTTTCATATTCCTGCTCTAAAGCTTTGGATGCCTTACTGATTTTAGTAAGAAGACTAACTCTATTCAACGGCAAACGAACAACTCTTTGGTGATCGGCTATTGCCTGCATAATACCCTGTCTTACCCACCACACGGCATAGGAGATAAACTTGAATCCACGTGTTACATCAAATCGCTGAGCTGCTTTTATTAAGCCAATATTGCCTTCATTAATCAAATCACCGAGAGATAGACCTTGACTTTGGAACTGTTTTGCTACACTAATCACAAATCGTAAATTAGCTTTGATTAATTTTTCCTGCGCAACTTCATCCCCTTTCTTAATGAGTATTGCTAAATCAATCTCCTCATCGGCAGTTAAAAGATCAATCTTACTAATTTCCTGGAAGTATTGGTCTAGAGATTTATTATCGCGGTTTGTAAACTGCTTAGAAATTATCATTTTGATTACTTTGGTTTCGAACCTATCATTAATAAAAGTACACCCTACGATGTTTAATTATATAAAGCATTAAAATGATGAATTAGAAAGTCCGGCTTTGTTTATTTCTAGTTTGG
Source organism: Ignavibacteriaceae bacterium (assembly GCA_036480595.1). Classification (GTDB taxonomy): domain Bacteria; phylum Bacteroidota; class Ignavibacteria; order Ignavibacteriales; family Ignavibacteriaceae; genus JAZGGS01. The sequence goes on along the minus strand of JAZGGS010000222.1, from coordinate 8,218 downwards.
TGCTATTAAATTCATATTTCATTTAAGCTATCAACAGCCTTTTGTGCTTCAGCCCTTTCAGGCATTTTTACAAATCCGAATCCGTTGGATGTTTTATTCACCATATCAAGAATAACCATAACTTTGCTTACTTTGCCGTTTATTGAAAATAGTTCATCAATATCTTCTTCGTTACTTCCGGTGATAAATTGCCTATGTAGATATTAATTTTTTTCTATAGATTTATAAACAACAATTCTGCAATAATATGCTGCATTAAATGGTTTATTCTAATTTAAATTAATATCGTTTTCTTCCGCTACCGGAACCTTTATGACCACCACCTCTTCTCCCTCTTCTTCTGTCCCGTTCCGGTCTTGCCTCGTTTACGACAAGCTTCTTTCCTTTAAGTTCGAATGTGTTCAAGTTATCAAGAGCTTTTTTAGCATCAGCCCTTCCGGGCATTTCAACAAATCCAAATCCCTTCGATACCTGACTAAACATATCACGAATGATTTTAACACTGCTCACGCGCCCGTGTTCCGAAAACAAATCATTAAGCTCTTCTTCTTTAACTTCGTATGATAAGTTACCCACAAATATCTTCATTCCCACTCCCTTTTTTTAATGTTAAACTATTCCGGTCTATAATTAGCGAATAAAACCACCGGCGGTTTTATTATTATTTAAAAGTTTGATAAAAAAGCCGCAACAAATTGCGGCATAAAAAAGGTAAATTAAAGGGAGAATTAGTAGCGTCTTCCTCTTCCGCCACTTCCGCCACTTCCGCCACTTCCTCTGTCCCGTCTTGGTCGCGCCTCGTTCACAACTATCTTATTTCCTTTAAGCTCAATAGAGTTTAAGGTATCTATTGCTTTTTGTGCTTCAGTCTGTCCGGGCATTTCAACAAATGCAAATCCCCTTGATTCCTGACTATAGTTATCACGAATGACTTTTGCACTGCTTACATTGCCGTGCTCGGAAAACAATCCTTTAAGATCCTCATCGTTTACATTGGAGGATAGATTGCCCACATAGATATTCATTTTTTACTCCTAATAAATTAATAATAAATAATTACCGGTCTACAGCTAAAGAATAAAACTTTAGCTGGTACTTTGCCGCTGTAAAAAAAAAATAGCATTAGATATCGGAGGATGATGCGGAGTGTACTCTGATCTAAATTTTAATTCAGGACACGCTCAAGATACAGTGATTAATTGGTAGTTACAAACCTATTAACTTACAAGCTTAAGGTTAATGCATTTGAATCAGAGAATGAGTGGTTTACCCATCTTCGCTTCACTTAGCCGGGAAGTTAGGTCAGCATGGTTATGAAAATTGATTTGATTTAAAATAAAAAAATCCAATTATTTATCACACTTAAAAATGTTATTGAATAGTCGGATTCCATTAATTCCTGGGGGAGGAAGTTTGTAATTATAATAGTATTATTTCTGTTTCAATTTTGGTTTTTGTGATATTCGATTGAAGAGACCATTTGTATCCGGTTTGAGGAAGCGGAGTGCCGGAGATAACAATTAAGTTATTTTGTACGGTTGCAATTTTATAAATGCCGCTTGCGGTAGTATCTAATTCAGCAGGAATTACCCAGTTCATAAAACTCTGGTTTACACCACCCATTTCAGATGGTTTGTTATAGTATTGCTGTGCAAGTGTACCTAAATTTACTAATTCTGATGCGATATTATCTAAATTAGTATCTTCAGCATAGGTATCAAATAATTGGTTGGCTAAACCGATGGTGATACCAACCACTATTACCCCCAATACCACTAAAAGCAATTGTTGCTGTCCCATTTTTCCCTCTATAATTTATTTATTTGTTTAAGCATTAAATATTTTCAATCTACCTAAATTCTGTCCGACAGAATTCATTAAGCGGTTTTAATATCTCCGGTACGGTATTCTTGAATAGGTGTAACGAAACTGCTTAAAGCTTCTTCAATCGATTCATAAGTTTCAAAAAGTTCTATTGTACCGGTTAAATGGAAAACCGATTTGGTAAAGTAACCTGGTTTTACAAGTTTTAATTTTCCACCTAAAGATTTTAACTTCCTCCAGGTTACAACTAAAACCCCGATAAAAGTTGAATCAAGCAAATCACAAGAACCTAAATCAATAATAATATTATGATTTCCCTTAAGAATTTCTTCATCTAATTCAGACTTGAATTCCAGTGCTTCTAAAATTGTTGCTTTTTTAAGTTTAATTCTTGTTATTAAAAAGCCACACTTATAAGATTTTTCTAACGATTCCATTACATTGCCCTCGTTTTTGAAATAGTTTTCAACTAATAGCCAATAAATGTGCCAAGTGATATTTTGTGTTAAAACCAATTCGTACCGAATGTTTTTTGTTCCAAATCGTTACATAATCTTATTAGTGAACTCCTAAAACCAAACTGAAGGTATAATTTGAAAATACCTGCGATTAAAATAAATCTTAGAAAGACGAAGTGGAAAATCAGGCAGTATTATTTCTTATGTGAGGAATAATAAGAGGTAACGGTTTAATACGAATATTTAGGGATTATTTACATTATTAATAGTGTCTCATTCTTAAATAATAATTATTGGCGTTTCATTCCAAAACATTCTATTGGTAGAAATCTTGAAAATTTGCAAGAAATCAAAGAATTTTATTGGAATAGCTTTTGTGTATAAAAAAACGATCTAATTACGCGTGATCTTCTGTTTTTTGTATATTTTGCTTTGACTATTTCCAGTTTTGTGTGTCACTTTCTGGTTTACTAAACAAAAACATTTCGATATCAATATTAACAGTAAAAAGATCTTCCTAGCGGATTATTGTATCAACATATAGTAAAGGAGTTCTTATGAGGGATGTTTGTGAGGGTACAACATCTTTATTGAAATACTTTATATTATTTATTTTTACATCCTTACTTTTAATCGGTTGTAAGTCGTATCACAGTACTCATAACATTTATATAGAAGAAGGTCTTATCTATAAAGAAGGGGAAGAAGTTCCGTTTACCGGAAGAATACTGGATACACTGGAGAACCAAATCATAGAATATGAAGTGCTGAACGGACTGAAAAACGGGGAGTTCTGTCTTACATCAGCTTCCGGTAAAGTTGCTGTGTACGGTTCAATTAAAAACAATAAGAATGTAGGAAAATGGAAATATTTTTATGGTTCAGGTAAATTGGAATCTGTAGGAGGTTTTAGAGATGATAAACCTAATGGTAAATGGATTTGGTTTTATGAAAACGGAGTGGTAAAAGAAGACGGCTATTTTATTGAAGGATATAAAATAGGAAGATGGAGCAATTATTCTTCAACAGGGACTCTAACATCTGTAATAACTTATAATAAAGGAGAAAAAGTAAACGAGATTAAATATTCTAAAGCAAAACTGCTTTAATATTTTCAATTAACTCGCCTTCTGAATAAAATCCGTCCCATCTGCACAGTTCTGGTAGTTATTGATAAGATGATTATCACACCTCCGGCAATAGCGTAAACAGCGGGAACCTCGCCATAACCAATTAGAACCCACACAGGATTAAACACCGGCTCTATCAGCGAAATTATTGATGCTTCAACAGCATAAACTCTTTTTAACCCGAAAGAAAATATTGCGTAAGCAATTGCAATCTGGAACATTCCTAAAAAACTAACCCTCCACAAATCAGCAAAAGATAGTTCTGCAATAGAAAAGACAAAAGGAAGACAAATTATTGCAACAAGTACGTTGCCCCAAAAAATGCTGCTCTGCTGATACTCTTTCCCGTTCTTTCTCATTCCCAGGAAAAATGATGCAAAGAATATTCCTGCAAGCAAACCGTAAATGTTTCCATCAAGTTCACCTGGTTTTAGATCTCCCAGGAAAAACAAAACCATCCCTACTAAACAAACTGCAACAGTTATAGTATTTGCTTTTTCATATTTAGTTTTGTTAATGATTGGTTCAAATATTAATACGTAAATTGGTGCAGTGGATTGCAGGAAAATAGCATTTGCTGCTGTTGTGGTTTTTGTTGCAAGTACGAAGAAGATAAGAACCGCTGCGTAAAAAACAGAATTTAAAAGTGTGAACCAGTTAACTTTTAATATTTTCTTTCTGAAAATAACCGCGAATGTTGCTGCAGCAATTGCACTTCTGAAAAAGGAGATCTGCATTGGCGTAAGTGTAATTAACTTAATAAGCAAACCGCCGCTGCTCCACAAAATCGCAGCAATAAATATTGCTATTAATCCTTGTTGATGTTCAGATAATTGTTTCATGCAGATTATCTAATTCAGGGAAAAATCGGTTGGCAAATATAGGTAATCCTTACATTATTTTATTTGCTGTCTGTGCTTTTCAATAATTCATTTTAAAAGAAGCTTGATTAAATTATGTAATAAATTTATCAACTTTAAAATGTCCGGCAGTTATAAGCAAATAGATCACACAGCAGATATTGCTTTTGAAGTTTCAGGTAATAGTTTAGAAGAACTTTTTAAAGCATCTTCCAAAGCATGGTTAACTTCGGTAATTGATGTAACAACTTTTAGCCAAAGTGAAAACAAAAAGATAAAATTATCTTCCTATAGCAAAGAGCAGCTTCTTGTTGATTTTTTAAGCGAATTGAATTTCTATCTCTTTACAAAAAAATGGTTATGTTACTCGGTGGATGATTTATCGATAGTAAGAAAAATGGATGATTGGTCACTCTCTGCAAGCTTAACCGGTAATAATATTAACTTTAAAATCAATCTTAAGCAGGAAATAAAAGCAATAACTTTTCACCAGATGAACATAAAGAAATCAGGTAATGTTTTTTCTACTCTTCTTGTATTTGATATTTAATCAAAAAAAGGGTGGAGGTCTGTTATGATGATAAGCGGAATTGAACTTGTTAAAATAAGGGATAATGTTTGGGAGATACCTGCATCAGGGAATATGAATGTACCCGGAAGGGTTTATATTTCTGAAAAGATGATAAGTAATAATCTTAAAACCGGTGATGCACTTAAACAGGTTATGAACGTTGCTCATCTGCCCGGCATAGAAAAATACAGTATTGCCATGCCCGATATTCATTGGGGCTATGGCTTTCCGATTGGAGGTGTGGCAGCAACAAATCTTGAAGAAGGTGTGATCTCTCCCGGAGGTGTTGGTTACGATATAAATTGCGGGGTACGGCTTGCGGTAACAAATTTAAATTCTGCTGCAGTTAAAAAGAGAATTGAAAAGCTTATTTCCAAATTATTTAAGTACATTCCAACCGGAGTTGGTGCAAGTGGCGCTATAAAAAAGTTATCCGGCAAAGATCTTAAAAGTGTATTAAGGAAAGGTTCGGAGTGGGCGCTGGAACATGATTTAGGCAGCCCGGAAGATATCGAATTTACAGAAGAAAGCGGAACACTAAAAAATGCTGATACGGATACAGTAAGCAAAAGAGCAATGGAGCGAGGAGCAGACCAGGTTGGAACTCTTGGCTCAGGTAATCATTTTCTTGAAGTAGATATAGTTGAAAAAATATTTGATGAAAAAACTGCCGAAGTTTTTGGTCTCTATAAAGATCAGGTTGTTCTGCTTATTCATACAGGTTCGCGCGGTTTAGGTTACCAGGTTTGTGATGATTATCTTAAAATTCTTTTACAAGCTAGTAGCAAATATGGTTTTAGTTTGCCTGACAGGCAACTTGCTTGTGCACCAATTCGATCAAGCGAAGGAGAGGATTATCTTTCCGCCATGCAGGCGGCAGCAAACTTTGCCTGGAACAACAGGCAGGTGATAATGCACCTGGCAAAAAAAGCATTTAAAGAAATTTTTAACATGAGCGAAACTGAATTAGGTTTTAGATTAGTTTACGATGTCTGCCACAACATTGCAAAAGTAGAAAAACATAAAATCGGGAACGAAGAAAAAAATGTATGCGTACATCGTAAAGGTGCAACACGTGCCTTCCCGCCTGGCAGTAAACTGATTCCTGAAAAATATAAAAGAGTAGGGCAGCCGGTGCTTGTACCAGGTGATATGGGCAGGTATTCGTATATTACAGTTGGAACAGAAAAAGCAATGGACGAAACTTTTGGAAGCAGCTGCCACGGTGCAGGCAGAAACCTTAGCAGGCGAAAGGCATTGAAAAACGCAAAGGGGAGAGATCTTATGAAAGAACTGAGCGAAAGAGGAATTGTCATCCAGGCAAGAGGTTACAAAACTATTGCAGAAGAAATGCCCGGCGCTTATAAAGATGTTGTCGATGTTGTTGATGTAATGCACAACGAAGGGATAACCCGCAAAGTTGCTAAGATAAGACCAGTTGGAGTGATTAAAGGATGAGGAAATACTGGTATAATCCGCCTGCATTAATCAAAAAATTATTTAAAGAATTTTATTGGCAGACCAACAACAATAAAATTCTGCTTACATTTGATGACGGACCAAACCCGGGAACAACGGAAAAAATACTTGAGCTGCTTAGTTCTTTAAACATAAAAGCTCTTCATTTTTGTATAGGAAATAATATAAAGAAACATCCTGGTTTAACTAACGAACTGATAAGTGAAGGGCATACTATCGGTAATCACACTTTGAGTCATAAATTTTTAACCCGGATTACTACGGAATCTGCAAAAGCTGAGTTAGAGCATGTTAATTCAATTTTAGCTGATGAATTTAATTACAACGTAAAATATATGAGACCGCCTTACGGCAGGTTTAATCTATCTGTTAGAAAGCTTCTGAATAAAACTAATCTAAAAGTTGTAATGTGGAATCTTGTAACTTATGATTATAAAAATGATATGAAAAAAGTTAAATTTGCAATCGATAATTATTTGCAGAATAATTCAATTATTGTTTTGCACGATAGCAACAAATCGAAAGATATTATTATAGATTCAATAAAATATGTTGCAGATGCTGCAGCCGTTGGGGGATTTAAGTTTGGAGAACCTGAAGAATGTTTGAAATAATATTCCTGGTATTCCTTAGCGGATACTTTCTTCAGTCGGTTCTTTTTGTAATCGGTACAAAGAAAAAATTTCCAAAAACAAATGAAGATATACTTCCCACCGCTTCGATAATTGTAGCAGCAAGGAATGAAGAAAATAATATTGAGAGATGTTTAAAATCACTCGATGCTCTTCAATACCCGGAAGGAAAACTTGAAATAATAATTGTTGATGATGCTTCCACCGATGAGACACCTGCTCTAATAGAAAACTTCATTAAAGAAAAAACCAGGTTTAAAAAAGTTACAATAAGTAACAATAAGAAAAGTAATCTAGCCGGCAAAACACAGGCAGTTGCAAGAGGAATAGAAAATGCTAACGGGGAAATAATTCTTACTACCGATGCTGATTGTGAAGTAAAACCGACCTGGGCAAAAACCATTGCTTCTTATTATGAAGAAAATGTTGGGATTGTGAATGGTTATACTACGCAAACAGCCGAAAATATTTTCCAGGGAATGCAGGCAATTGATTTTATTTATTTACTCATAGTTGCAGCCGGAACAATTAACCTGGGCAAACCGATAAGTTGTATTGGTAATAATATGTCTTACAGGAAAAAAGCTTACGAAGAAGCAGGCGGCTACGAGAACCTGCCGTTTAGTGTAACCGAAGATTTTATACTTCTTATGGGTATTGCCAAATTAAAAAAATATAAAATAATCTATCCACTCGAAAAAGATGCTTTGGTAACATCTCTCTCCTGTAATGGTTTTAAAAAACTGTTTCATCAAAAAAAAAGATGGGCTGTTGGAGGTCTAGGTGTTCCGTTTGCCGGGTTCTTAATTATGTTTTGGGGTTTCTTTACTAATCTATGCGTTTTGTTAACACCATTCTTATTTTCAACTGTATGGCTGTATTTAGTCTTTTTAAAGATTGTTACTGATTATTTTGTTTTATTCCCGATCCATCAGAAGCTGGGTATAACAAAAAACCTCAAGTATTTTATTGCTTACCAGGTTTACTACTTACTATACGTTGTTGCGCTTCCATTTATTGTACTTCCTAACCGCAGGGTAATTTGGAAGGGAAGGAAATACTAATGCTTTTACTTTGCAACTATTATGTTACATACAGGTGCAATGCATACTGCAGCTTTTGCCATTTTGGAGATCATAATAATTTTAAAGGTACTCCTTACGCCGGCATTGATGATTTTAAATCGAATATAAACCAGCTTGCCCGGCTTGGGGTAAAGTTTGTTGATCTTACAGGAGGAGAACCACTTCTGCACAAAGAAATT
>JAZGGS010000221.1:0-5062 GCA_036480595.1 Ignavibacteriaceae bacterium | reverse complement strand
GGCGAAACGACCTGGTTAAAACTTATTCTTCCGGGATGAAGCAAAGATTGAAATTTGTTTTTGCGCTGATGCACTTGCCGGAAGTATTAATTTTTGATGAACCAACCTCTAACCTTGATGAAGAAGGTAAAAAAGTTGTGTATGATATAATTCAGGATGAAGGAAAAAACCGGATTGTAATTATTGCATCAAATGAAAAAAATGATTTAGAATTTTGTGATGATATTCTCTATTTGGAAAAATATAAACTATCAAACATCGGGCATAGTGTATAATAAAGCTTTCGCACTTTTTAAAAAGGATTTTAGCTCGGAGCTAAGAACACGCTACGCAATTAACTCATTAGCTATGTTCATTATAGTTGCCATCAGCGTAATTCTTTTCTCAATTGGTAACGAACCAATAAACCAAAACCTTACAGGCGGTTTGTTCTGGGTGGTTATCTTTTTTACTGCAATGTCGGGTCTTGCACGAGCTTTTGTTTCAGAAGAAGAGAGGGGAACTACAACTACTTTACAGCTAATAGCTTCCCCTTCAACAGTTTTTTCGGGCAAGCTTTTATTTAATATTATCCTTGTCTTCTGTATGAACGCTGTAATTGCAATTCTTTATTCTGCGTTCTTTGAAGAATTTGTAATTCAAAATTATCCGCTGTTTTTTCTCACCTTTGTCATTGGCAACATTGGGCTTGCGGTGGCATCCACAATAATTGCTGCAATAATTGCAAAAGCCGGTGCAAAGGGAACGCTCTACCCGGTACTCTCATTCCCAATATTATTACCTTTGATTCTGACCTGTGTACAGTTAACTTTATTTTCTTTCGATGGTACAAGTTTTGAAGAAGCTAAGTTTGAAATAGCAATTATTGTTGGTTACGATGTGATAATGCTCACAGCATCATATATGTTATTCGATTTTATCTGGAAAGATTAGCAATTTAGCTAGAAAAATAAAAGTTTTATTTTATGATCTGGAAAATTTTCTTATACCTGCTCCTGGTTTTTGTGTCAGTTGCCGGAATTGCTTTTCCCATTGTTGAGAAGCCAAGTCTCTGGTACGAATTTCCGTTAATACCTGGTTTGGAAGAGAATGCAAAAATTATATTCTTCCATGTTCCTACTGCATGGTTAACGGTTATTGCTTTCTTAATGTCAACAATTTTCAGTTTCAGGTATTTAAAAACAAAAAACCTGGATGATGATGCAAAAGCATATTCTGCAGCGCAACTTGGAATGGTATTTTGCATCCTGGCTACAGTTACAGGTTCGATTTGGTCTAAGTTTGCCTGGGGATCATTTTGGAGTTGGGATCCTAGACAGACAAGCATTTTTGCAATCCTCTTAATTTACGGAGCTTTATTTGCACTTCGCTCCTCAATAGAATCGGAAGATAAGAGAGCAACACTTTCTGCAGTTTATTCATTGATCGCTTTTGTAACCGTACCGTTTTTTATTTTTGTTATGCCACGTATTATGAAAGGTTTACATCCCGGCTCTGCCGAAGATTCGAACGCAGGTCCTGTGGTAGATTTCCAGATGAATTCGAATATGCAGCTTATTTTCTTCTTGTCGCTAATCGGCTTTACAATATTATTTTTTTGGATGTGGAAAGTTGGATACAAATCGATTATATATCGTGAGAAGATTAATAATCAATTAATAATCCCGATTAGATCGGGACAGGGAGGTTAACTTGGAAGGTCTTTTAAATTTTCTTTCAGATAATGCTATCTATATAGTATTGATAATTGTTTTAATTGTTTGGACCGGAATATTTTTATATATGTTGAGTTTAGATAAGAGAATTAAATTTGTTGAAAAAGAATTAAGCGAGGATAAAAATGAAAAATAAATATGTTTTCGGCGGTATAATTATAGCCGTGTTTTTATTACTAATGGGTTACCTTTTTACTCAAAGCAATATTGAGTATGCAGATGATTTTACTACTGTTAAAGCTACTACAAAAACAGTTAAAGCAACCGGCAGCTGGGTAAAGGAAAAACAATACGAAATAAATAAAGAGAATAAAACCTTTTCATTTTATATGGCAGATGAAAACGGTAACGAGATGAAAGTGATTTACGAAGGTACAATACCAAACAATTTTGAAACAGCTACCAGTGTTGTTGTTACAGGTAAATACAAGGACGGTTACTTTCACGCAAAAGATATTCTTACCAAATGCCCCAGCAAGTACGAAGAAGAAAGCGTAACGTCATCTAGCTTGTAAACAGGGAATGTTAATTTTCAGTAAAGTTATGTTGAGGAATTTATGATTGGAAGTATTGTGCTTACTATAGCTCTTGCTTTTAGCATTTTAGCTATGATAATGTATTACCTGAATTTCAGAGGTTATACAAACACTCTTAATTACGGAAGAATTGCTTACCACGCAATGACTATGCTGGTAATTGCTGCTTCAGTTCTATTATTATACGCAATTTTAACTCATCAATATGAATATAAATATATTCAAGGTTACAGCAATAATGCACTGCCTACCGGCTATTTAATAGCTTCATTCTGGGGCGGGCAGGAAGGCAGCTTTATGTTATGGCTGCTGTTGACATCCATTATCGGTGTTGTACTGCAGTCTTATACATCAAAAAGAGGAGACCTTGAACCAAGAGTAATGGCTGTTTTTGCACTTGCAACAACGTTCCTGTTAATAATGGTTTCTCCATGGTTTAAAAATCCATTTGAATTAATCTGGACAACTCCTGTTTTTCTAGAACTAAAGAATTTAAACCCGGAATACTTTAATCTTCCGTTTATCCAGTCGTTCTTCTTTTCTGATCCCGGTACAAACCAGGGATTTATCAGGATTGATTCCGAACTTGTTCAACTGTTGGCAGGTTCAGGCGTTTCTGTAAATGAGTTTATTATTGATGGAAGAGGATTGAATCCGCAGTTATTGAACTTCTGGATGCAAATACACCCCCCAATTCTCTTTTTAGGTTTTTCAATGGCAACAGTACCTTTTGTATTTGCAATTGCCGCTCTTTTGAAAAATAATTACATTCACTGGATCAAACAATCGTTTCCATGGTTGCTTGCAGGAATGGGTGTTTTAGGATTAGGCATTATGCTAGGTGGTTACTGGGCTTACGAAATGCTTGGCTGGGGAGGTTACTGGGCATGGGACCCGGTTGAAAATTCCAGTTTAATACCCTGGCTGGTTGGTATTGCAGCTATTCACACAATGCTTGTTCAAAGAAAAACGCAGGCGAAAGGCGGCATTGGAAAATATGCAAAGACAAATTTAATGCTTTGTATTCTTACTTATGTGCTTGTGCTCTATTCAACTTTTCTTACACGGAGTGGTGTACTTGGAGATGCTTCGGTTCACTCTTTTGTTGATCCCGGTATGTTTGTTTACCTGTTCCTTATCATCTTCATCGGGTCGTTTATTCTGCTGGGTTTTGGAATGATTGCATACAGGTGGAAAACATTGAATGAAAACATTCCGGAAGAAGAGAGCTTAATTTCACGAGAACTTGCTCTATTTACTGCTGCAATAATTCTTATCGCTTCCTCTATAATAGTTCTTGTTGGAACTTCGGCTCCTATCTTCGGTCAGTCTGTAGATACTTTTTTCTATAATGAAATGCATCTTCCGCTCGGTATTATAATTATGCTTCTCAATGGGTTAAGCTTGCTTATAAAATGGAGACATTCCAATGCATCAGAAGTTTTGAAAAAAGTAACTTATTCAGGCGTGGCTTCTATATTGTTCATCATAATCCTTACAATATTTGGCGGTGTTAACGATATAATGATCTTGCTGCTTGCCCTAACTTCAGCATTTGCCTTTTTTGTTAATTTAGATATTGCCGTAAAGATTATTAAAGGCAACAAGAAAATGCTGGGTGCTTATGTCTCACATATCGGTATTGCACTTTTCATCCTCGGTGTAATTGGCTCGGCTGTTTCTCCCGACGTTGTTGATATTGATCTTGTAAAAGATCAGAAGACTGAAGCATTTGGATACGAATTAACTTTTACCGGTTCTGCTCCTATTGAAAATACTACCAAGTTTGCTTTTAATATTGATATCGTTAAAGGTGGAAGTGAATATTCTATTGCGCCTGTAATGTACAGAAGTGATTTTAATAACAGCTTGATGAGGCAGCCGGCAATTTTAACTTTATTCACACAGGATCTCTACATTTCTCCACTTGGATATGATCCGGGAACGCAGTCATCTTCAACCACAAGCGGAGAGATTGTTACTCTTAAAAAAGGAGGCAGTACAAATTTTAGCGGCACATCAATTACATTTTCTGAATTCGATCTTTCTGCAGAAACAATGCAGGCAATGCAGGAAGGAAAAGATTTTCAGATGGGTGCTGTATTTCACATCGATAAAAACGGCAAGCACTACGATGCTGCTCTTTACAGAAAATTTGCAGGCGGACAGGTTGAGTTTACCTCCTATTCTTCCGATGAACTGAATTTGAAAATTGATCTTGTAGAGTTGACTGCGGAAAACGTGAAAATTGTGTTTTCAACTCTTGACGGAAGTGATGACCAGGTAAGTGATAATACAACAATTGGAAACAGGGAAGTGTTATCAGTTACTGCGAGCATTAAACCTTTCATCAGCTTAGTCTGGATAGGCGTACTTGTGGTAACTCTCGGTTTCTTTGTAGCTGTTGCCCGAAGAATACCGGAATCAAAAATAAGCTCTTGAGTTTGAGTAATTAAATTGAAAATTTATATGCCCGTTTTCCGGGCATTTTTTTTAACAAAGAAAAAAAACAAAATGAAAAAGTCACTTAATATCCTTTTAATAATCCTTTCGGTTTTTTTCACTTGCGATGATTCCTTCCACACCAGACGAAGGAATATATCCGCTTAGTGAAATTAGAAATCTTGATCTACAAGAAGCAGGTTTAAAAATAAGTATAGATGAAGTTTACAACCCTGATGGGATTAGCTTAGTTGATGCACTGGTAAAGTTAGGCGGTTGTACAGGTTCATTTGTTTCTAATGAAGGTTTAATTACTTCATCAGGTTTTATTCTCCGGCTTTTTCCCCAAATGGATTCCAGGTATAAAAA
>JAZGGS010000220.1:0-13746 GCA_036480595.1 Ignavibacteriaceae bacterium | reverse complement strand
AATTATCGGGAAGTAATTCCATATATTTTTGTAAATCTTTGCTCTTTTTATTTAAAGAACTTTTTAGTTCTTCAAACTTTTCTATCACAATTTCATTAATCAGGTTCAGGTATGCGGTAATTCTCTTTGCCCTGGAATCTTCGCTTTTCTGTGGAATAGGTTCAAAAGGGATTTTAAATTTCTCCGAATAAATTTCCCGTATTTTTTCGATTAGTACATCATCCATTATAGAAATAACTGATGATATCCCATATTGAGCTACTTTTACGGGGGTGTCAATCGTAAAGCCGAGCCCCATTACCGGGATATGAAAACTGTGTTTGTTGTTGTTATTCATTATCATTTGGTAATTAATTTTTGGATAGAAAGCTACGATAATGTGAGAGAATTAAAAAAAATATTTCGATTAGTAAAGGGATTTTAATGTAAAACTATTGTAAAACTTTTAGGATGTGGAGACGGAAGAAGATTAATTTAGTTTGGAATAAGATGATAACTTGTATGCCGTCTGCCTCTTAATGCTGTGTGAAGAGCAGGGCAGGCAAGAAAAAAAGATTATGTTTTAATTAATTACAATATGTGAGAGTAATGATTTTTTTCCAAAAATCAGAATGATTTGGTCATTTCAAATAAGCATCTTTTAATTGGTCTAAAGTTTCAATTAATTCTTTATGCTTATCTAATCCAATTTTACCAGGTATAACTTGCTCAAACTCTTTTAATAATTCGTTATGTTTTTCATCAGTAATGTGCATTTCTGCCATCGGGTATAGAATATTATCTTCTTTATAAATATGGTCTGTAAGAAGCTCTATATATCCTCTTGCATTACTAACAATTTGTACAGAAGCTTCTGCATTGCCGGTAGAAAATTCCTCAAGCGCCTGACTCATTCCTTGAACAAAATTTCTGCCCGTTGTATGTTCAGCTAGCATCACACCAATCGGACCGCCATCTTTGGGAATACCGGCTTCTACCATTGCAGGGAACAGCAGATCTTCTTCCTTATGATGATGAGATTTATCAGCGAAAATTTTAATGAATTCTACCATCTTATAAAGATCATCTTTGTTTACATCTTCTCCTGCTTCCAGTTTTTTACAAGCTGCTTCTAAAACTTGCAGCATCAATAATATTGCCTGGTGTTCTTCTTTTAAACGATCGATAATTACCATTAGTTTTAATCCTGGTATATAAGTGAAAAATTTTAAGACTGGAAAATAAGATTAATATTTATATTAAATAATGCTAAAACATTGCAACAATAAAGGAATTAATCGGTTCTTCTTTCTACTATTTGATCTTTTTTCTGGTGCTTTGTTCTCTCCCTTGCGTGGCAGTCTACGCACTCCAGTTCTTTAATAGATTTATCTAGATCTACCGGGTGAATAAACTCTAAACCATTTAGCGAAAGATGCTGCTTGCCGTCAGTGGTTACCTGTTCGATGATGGTGTGACAAAGGGTGCACTCTTTAGAAATTATTTTACCATCTTTACTTATATGTTTTCCATCGTGGCACCTGAAACAACCGGTATCGTAGAGGTGTGAAATGTGATTTGGAAAAGCTCTCCAGCTCGAATTCATTTTAGGGAAGTAATTACGTTTGTAAATCTTCTGAATTTCAATTATGCTTTCTTCTATAGATTTCATTTCCAACTTTGAAAGTTTGGGGTAAGTAACCCGGTAAAAACTTTCGATAAAAATTTTTATGCTATCCAGTCCCACTTCTTTAGATGAGTATGGAAATTCCAAAGCTTCAACAGCAATACTTTTGATGTAAGGTAAGCCAACATCTATTTTACCCAAAGAAAGGGAAAGGTTAACAGATTTATCGGCAGGTTTAAAGATATGGGAAGGTCTGTTATGGCAGTCTATGCAGTCCACTGTTCTTAAGTTTTCCTCATCGTAGTCATTTTCATCAAAAGGAATTTCCGTACTTCTGAAAACAATTTCCTTTCCATCCTTGGTGTTTAACTTAACCCACGGAATAACATTCCTTTTTTCATCCGTATGAATGTAACTAATACTATTTGCAATATTCATATGCCAGTGAATACCTCCAGCTTTACCCAGTTCATCTCGTCCGCCGCCTATTTTCAATAACATAGATATACTAGACTTTGTGTTTTTTTCATCGTAAAGAAAATAATCTGAAGAGTATTTTATTTCACTGAAAAAATGCTGGGGTGAATGGCAATGTTCGCAGGTACCTTCAGCCGGTCTTAACTCGTGAACCGGCGTAGGAATAGGACGGGAATATTTATTGAAAAGTACAGAGTAAACCTGGTAAGCGCCGGAGATTTTGGCTTTAACAAACCAGCTAGCACCGGAACCAATATGGCATTTTACACAACCCACCCTTGAATGAGGTGAAGAAAGATAAGCAACGTATTCCGGCTCCATTACTGTATGACAGATTGTTCCGCAAAACGAATCAGACTCTGTGTACTCGTATGCTTTATAACTTCCGAATGCTGAGAATAACATGAGAAGCAGTGTTCCGGTTGAGAATATAGTAAACATTCTCATTTGCTTGGGATTGTTGAGATCTACTACCGGGAATCTTCCCCCACGGGAAATACCAAGAGTTTCCCTTCTTTTTTCTCTAACTATTCCAACTGCAACTATTAAAAGCCCAATAATTAATATTCCGGGAAGTATTATAAAGGCAATGATACCCATATAAGGATGTGGATCATCATCAAAAAATTCCAGGGTAAAAAGGAAGACAATTAAGCCGAAGCTTATTGCCGAGATTGCCAGCCCGGTAAATGTAATTGGATTATATACTGCAGTTGGAAATAATTTTCGCATAGATTTTTTTTATTTACTAACTCATGTTACGCAAAATCTGTTATGACTTGCCACGCCCTTTAGGGCGTGGATTAAAAAGACCTCAAAGTTCTGGACTTTAGTCCAAAAAAAACAAAACTATATGGGCTAAAGCCCGGTTTTTGTAGTTTCTTCTTACCACGACTTTAAAGTCGTGGTAATTCAAATATTATATTACGTAAGGTGAGTTACTAATATAATACAAAGGAACATTTATTATCTATAAACGAAAATCATTGCATAAATAATCCAGATTACAATACTAAATCCGGAAATCAATGCTGCCCAGCCAAATATTTTCATTGCTCTTAAAACAACCGGCGGATATTGTTCAACAAAATATTTCTCAAGTTCTCCGCTTTCAACAAGCTTTTTGTATTCATCGGGTCTGTCAAGTTTAAACTCTTCAAGGTAAACTCTTCCGGAAAAGATCACAATATCTATTGGAAATTTTTCGGGACGGAGGTGTGTATTAAAAAAGTGTACTGTAAAAATGAAACCGGTTGCTAAAAGCGCTTCATCACTGTGAATAATTGTTGTAACATTAAGAATCCAACCGGGGAAAAAAATTGTAAAGAACTCCGGGAACCACAAAGTAAGACCGGTTGAACCTATAATCAACATTCCCCAGAATACAGCAAAGTAATCAAACTTTTCCCAATAGGTCCATCTTCCGTATTCAGGACGCGGACCTTTTCCTATAAACCATTTTAAAGAACCTATAAAATCCTGCAAATCCTTTTTATTAAAGATCATAGAATTGGTGCCCAGCATTAGTGCCTTCCACGTACCGAATTCTTTACGTTTAAGTCTAACAAGATCGACCAGGTGGGTAACAAAAACTATTATCATTATTACTGCGGCAATACGGTGAAGATATCCTGCAGATTCAAATCCTCCAAAAATATGAGATAGTACTTTAGCCCAACCTGTATAGGAAAATTTTAAGCTCATTCCGGTAAGAGAAAGTATCAGGAAACTGATGATCATCAAAACATGTAAAATCCTGTTAAGTCTTGTAAACCGCAAAACATATTTTGATTTCATGTTCATTAAGATTCTCCTTGTTCGGATGATTCATTTACATTATTCCCATCTGTTAAGTCTGAATTAATTTCATCCTCAGCGGTGTGAATTGCTTTTAGCTTTTTTCTCCATTCAAATGATCTTGGCAGCCAGAGCAACGTATGAACCCAGGATATAAAAAATGTAAAAACCAGCAATCCTGTCATACCCCAAAATGCCCAGAAAAGAAAAGGATACTTATCAGGATCGTGATGAGTAGCGTGAGTTAAGTAGCCGGCAAATTGCCTGTTTGCAGAGGGATGGCATGTGCGGCACGTTTCTACCACATTTTGTCTACTTAACTTTGAATCTGGATTTATAGTTGGTAAAATATTGTGTGCACCGTGGCAATCGTAACATTTAGCAGTTTTAGTATAACCAAGCTGCGAAACTTTACCATGATAAGTATCAAAATAAGTTTTTGCTATTTCTTCATGGCATCTGCCGCATTGATTCATTATTTCTAACTTGAAACCTTCCGTATCTGCACGACGAATTGTATGTGCAGTGTGGCAACCGTTGCAAACCGGTAATTCCTTATCAGTATCGGAAACACTTGGAGAATGAATGCTGCGAACAAATTGCTCCTGGATACCGTAGTGACAATTGCCGCAGGTTGAAGAAATGTTTGTAGGATGAATGCTCGATTCAGGATTTTTACCGGGCATTTCTCTATGAGCTGTATGGCAATTTGTACAGGTAGCAGTTACAGTCAATCCGCTTTTCAACAATCCTTTACCATGAATACTTTCTGTATAATGCTGAATGATATCTATTTCAGATCCTTCGTTTCTTATTGCAGCCAACTCTCCCTCTCTGTGGCATTTTGCACATAAAGTTGGAATGTTAATTGCAAAAGTTAGAGAATTAGGATCAAGCCGTCCCATAGTATTGTGGGTTCCATGACATTCTTTGCACGTTGGTGCGTTTTCATCCAGGCGGGCTGCTAACATACCATGAGTACTTTTGCTATAATCTTCTCCTACCCGGGCATGGCACGAAGAACAATCGATTTTACTAACTATTGTTTCGCAGGGACGGAGTTTGGAAACATTAACTTCAGAATGGCATTGACTGCAGGCAATTGTGTTATGTTTTGAACTTTTTAATTCATTATAATTAATAAAAAGTGATCTGCCGTCTTCAGTTGTCACAAGGTTTTGATTTTCATGGCATTCCAGGCAGTCTCTATCAGCCATTCCATAATCGTAAAAAGCACTCCTTATTTCGTGAGGTTGATGGCAATCAACACAAGCGGGTATTATATGTTCTTGCTTTTCCCAGAGTTCGCCTCTTATTATTTTCCTGTGAACAGACTCTATTTCTGCATGGCAAACAGCGCAGGTTGAGGCAATATTTTTCCTGGATATTGTTGAGCGGGGGTCGGTATGCGGTAATATTCTATGGGCTGAGTGGCACGAAACGCATGTTGCAGAAACTATCAATCCTTTTGAAAGCAATCCCTCGCCATGAATACTTTGTGAATAGTTCTCTAATATTCTATCCTGGGGAATATTTCTTTGAAGCTGAACTCGCGTTCCTTCGCGGTGGCATTTGCCGCACAGAAATGGAATCTTCATTGGTTCAACTGCAGAGTAAGGATCGGCAACAGGCAGGATATCGTGTTTACCATGACAGTCCTGGCATATCGGTGCTAAAGGATCTCCTTTCGCTTTTGCCTTTCCGTGTAAACAATCCTTGTATAGCTCCATCACATCATCGTGGCAGTTTCCGCATTCAACTATGTTAAATACTTCTCTGTGTGGAAGATCGTCACCATCAATATCCTCATGACAATCGGTACATTCGAGGTCTGCGTGCACTGAAGAATTAAAAGTGTTGGAACTGATAAAAAGTGACCTTGTTCTGCCGTTTACTTTTCCTTTTAAATCTCTATCATCGTGGCACATTAAACAATCACCATTCTCCTGGGCAAATAATGAAGCCGAAGTAAGCAAGGGGAGGAGTAGAAGTGTGAGAATGATTTTTAAATCAATATGAGAAGTCTTCATTAAATCGTTCATTTTAAGAATGCCGCTAATGATTTATTCTTTATCAGGATTACTTTCTGATTTAATATTTTCTTCCTTTTTTATTCTTTCAAACTCTAAAGGATGTTCTTCAGCCATTTCTTCTTCCGACACAGTTCCTTTAATCCATGCAACATTCATTGGATAAATATCAGGATTAAACATAACAAAGTAAAAATGCCACACCAAAATAGATAAGAATGCAAGCCATGCTTCGTAATAATGAATTGTTCTCGCAACATCCCAGCCAAGTTTTGTAAACAGCCCGATAAAAGTATTATCGAACCACATAACAATACCTGTTAATGACATTATTATTGTTCCCCAAATCAACGCCCAGTATTCGGCTTTCTCTACGTAACTAAACCTATCTAATTTTGGTTTTATATTTGTAATACCCAAATTAAATCTTACAACACCAATAGCATCCTTAATATCCTGAAATTTTGGAAGAAGATCTTTTAATAGCTTTCTTCCTCTTGGTATAAAAGCTATGTAAAAGATGTGGTACAAACTAGTTGCAACCATAACAACTGCAGATATTCTATGAATCAGACTTCGGAACTCAAATGTATCGCTGCTTAAATCCCTTATATGCGAAACCCACCAGGAATTTGGAAAGCTTAGCATAAAGCCGGTAATTACCAGCAACATAAAACTTACTGCTAAAATTATATGCTGAATCCGTTCATTTAAATTCATCCTGAGATAAAGTGAATGACCATAGTGCTCTTCTCTCATAAACCCCCTCAGCTTTAATTTTTTTATCCTGGCTTTTCTAAATAAATCGATAGCATTATGTGCAAACATTCCACCGATTGTAGCTATTATAAGAATAATATAAAGGGTTGCAATAAAGTAAAGAATAGGTTCGTCTTCGTCCTGGCGTGTAATATGAATTTTACCAATTGTAAAATTAACATTTGCACCGGGATGACATTCACCGCAGGTTTCCACCATGTTTGCCTTGTTTATCCTGGAAGTGGGATCGTCAGATGGTTTAATATCATGATCTCCGTGGCAGCTTGCACAGTTTGCAACTTCAACTGAGCCGCCTTCGAGTGCCAGACCATGATAACTATCAGAAAAAGTATTAAACCTATCAGTAGCAATTCCATACTTTTGGGATAATTTTAAAGAAGAGTGACAAGGGGAACAAATCTCTTTTGAAAGTTTTTGAAAAGAAACTGGTGAATCAGGATCATCATGTTTCAGAATGTTATGCTCTCCGTGGCAATCTGTGCAGACAGGCGAATCAAGATTTCCTCTTAATAATGCTTTATAATGAACACTTTCTTTATACTCATTATAGATCTCTTTATGGCACTGTGAACAAGTATGCGGAATATTTGATTTAAAAATGGATGATTCGGGGGAATTAGCAACAATAATGTCATGCGAGTTATGGCAATCTACACAATTTGCGGCATTACCGTTGCCGGCATTTAGCTGAGATCCATGCACGCTATGTTCATACATAGTTATAAATCCTGCAGAAGGAGCAATCCGGGAGCGCACACCAGGATCATCCAGATGGCAGGATAAACATAATTTTTCCTGGAAGATTTTAACGGATGCAGAATCTTCAGGTTCATGTACTTTGGCAATAGGATTTTTGTGGCAGTGTAAACAATTAGGTGCACCTAACATCCCATCTTTGAAAGTAAGGTAGTGCCTGGATTTTAAATATCCTTCACTTTCCTCTTCGTGGCATTTTCCGCACGATGCTGCTAAATTTTCTGTGCTCCACTTTCCGCCTGCATCATTAGGGTCGGAAACATAATGGTAGTCGTGGCATCCGATGCAATTTACATCTTTTCCCTTTTCAGTTCTTGACGTTTTTAATATGCGTGGATGGAAAAGATGTTTTACGAGGGCTTTTGTATGACAATCGGAACATGCTTTTGGCTGCAGTTTATCGCTGTGAGGAATTTCTTCAGCATCAAATTTAACATGACACGAAGTACATTTAAGACTTGAATGGCTGGAATTATTGTAACGCTGTTCAACAACATTAATGGATATCTCTTTTCCGTTTCTCTCCATTGTAAATTCATCATCATCGTGGCACATTAAACAATCTTCATTTGATTGTGAAAAGATAGAACCGGCAGAGAAAAGGAGAATACTCAACAGCAAGCCGGGTATTCTCCCTTTAGTTAAAATCATGGTTGCTTTATGCAGTTGTATTAAATTGATAATCGAAAAATACTAATAAATTGATAATTTATTCTTCAACTTTTGAAAGTTGTCAGCCAGTTAACAAGGGTTGATAACTCCTCATCAGCACTATTAAATTTTATTTTGTGCTTTTTATCGTTTAAAGTTTCTTCTTTAACTAGACATTTAGATAAAAATTCAGCGTTTCCTTCATTGCTTACATTGAATAAATCTTCTGCTCTATCTTTTTTTGCTGTTATCTCTAATGATTCAATCGAATGGCATTTAGCACACTTACTGTTTATAAAAATTTGCTTTCCGTCAGCTTCACTTTCCTACGAAAATGAAAATGCGAAAGCAAACAGAGCTACTATAGCAGAGATGAATACAATATAAAAGAAGATGTTTTTTATTTTGCAGACCCTTTATTTTTGCTGTATAGAATTATTGAAAACAACATTTGAAAATTAGTCGCTATATGCTAACAAAAGCAATACCATAGAAAAGTTTGATATAATGAACAGTTTTCAGTTAACTGAAATTTATAATTCTCAACTGTGGGAAAAAAATAATGAGATAATTTGCAGAAATTAGAAATTAATTTATAAGTTTTATTTTTTTTAATAAATGAATTTGTAGAGAGTTAACGTTACATTTCCTTGCAAATTTTCCTGAGTAGGTTAGTTCATTCTAAAATAATGTGTAACGATTTGGTTCAGTTATCAGCCCTGGGTTTATAGATTATGTTGTACTTTTTGATTAACCGGTGCAATGTTCTCCTATCTAAATTACATTGTGCTGCAGTTTTAGATATGTTGCCATAATTTAGTTTAAGATGATGAGTTAGATATTCCACTTCAAATTTCTCTAAAATATATTCTTTTGCTTCCGAGTAATTTAGATTGAGAAACTTGCTATTCAAATTAAACTTTTGTTCTGAATTAAATATCGGGAGATTATTCACATCTATAGTGCCACCAGGGCATAGAAAATATGATCTTGTAACAACATTCTGCAATTCTCTTACATTACCAGGCCAGGGATAGGATTTTAACAAGTCTTCAGAATCTTTCGAAAAATGTTTTTCCCCTTCATTTATTTCACTACAAATTTCATTTAAAAAATGATTTGCCAGCAGCATAATATCATCTGTTCTTTCGCGCAAAGGAGGTATATCTATCTGAAATGCGGTTAATCTGTAAAACAAATCTTCTCTAAATAAATTTTTATTTATAGCTTCTAAAAGATTTTTATTCGAGGCGGCAATTATTCTTACATCAATATCAATTTCCGTTTGCCCCCCAACTCTTCTAATTTTTCTATCTTCAAGCATGCGCAATAGTTTTACCTGCAATGCAGGAGTTAGTTCTCCAATTTCATCAAAAAAGAATGTTCCGTGATTGGCAAATTCTAGCAAGCCGGGTTTTCTTCTTACTGCACCTGTAAAAGCGCCCTTTTCATGCCCGAAGAGTTCACTCTCGAATAAATTTTCCGGCAGGGCACCAACATTAACGGGAACAAAAGGATCTGTATTATCTTTACTAAATTTATGAATTGCCCTTGCAATTAATTCTTTACCAGTTCCGCTTTCTCCTGTTATAAGAACATTCATATCACCCGGGGCAATTTTTTTAACCAGGTTAATTACTTCATGCATTTCCTTACTTGTATAAATAATATCTTTTACGGTTTCGTCAGCAACTATTTCATCAATTTTGGCTGAAGCTTTATCACTTAAAACTTTATTTATCCGATCAAAAAATTTAGCTGATGTAAAGGGTTTTTCAATAAAATCCGATGCACCATATCGCATTGCTTCTACACTGGCCTCAATCGTTCCGTACCCGGAAATGATAATAACTTTTAAATTTTTATTTGTTTTTTTAGCTGCTTTTAATACATCAATTCCTGTCGCACCCTGCATTTTTAAATCAGTAATTACAAGGTTATAAACCTCATTTTTTATTTTTCTTATGCCTTGCAGGGAATCCTCCGAATAGCTCACCTCAAAATCATTCCGGTAACTAAAAATTTTCTGCAAACTATGCAGCATTTCTATTTCATCATCAATTACAAGTATTTTATTCATAATTAAACATGAAGATTAAAAGTTAATTTAAATGTAGTTCCTTTTCCAGCCTCACTACTAAAATCAATTTCTACTGCGTTATTGGCGCAGATATTTTTAACAATATACAGTCCTAACCCGGTTCCTTCTTTATTAGCTTTAGAGGTGAAAAAAGGAGAATATATATGTTTTTTTGTTTCTTCATCAATACCGGAGCCGGTATCGGTTATTTTCAATTCTAACTTCTTAGAATTCAATGGATTTAACTCAATTATAATTACTCCATCTGCATCAATGGCTTCTACAGAATTTTTAATTAAATTTAATAATGCCTGCTCTATCTGAATTTCATCAGCATATATTATTGTATTCTGAGCGTTGTTGCCGAAATGAATTTTTATATTTTTCTTATTTAATAACGTTGTTAGTATGGTTATACTTCTTTCTATAATTTTAAGGAGATCCAATCTAGTTAATTTATGAGAACGTTTTTTACTGTGCCTTAATATGTTGCCGGTAATATTTGTAATCTTATCAAGTCTATCCATTATTACATTAAGATCCTCAGCATATTTTTTTAAAATTGGTTCTTCATTTGCTTCCAATTTAAGATAATCGGATCGGGACATAATTATTGCAGAATGGTTATTTATTTCGTGAGCCATTTGTGAAGTAAGTTCACCAACGGTTTTTAATCTGTTCATTCTTTGCAGTTCTTCAAAATGTAACTCATCAATTTTCTCTTTGGAAGATTTCAGATTGGAAACCATTGAATTAAAATGATTAAAAACAACACCCAGTTCATCTTTCTTTGTGGTCGGTAAAGAAACATTCAAATTTTCATTCTCTACATTTTGCAGTCCCAAAATTAAACGCTTTAATGGCGTATTAATAAAATGATTAAAAATTAATATTAATCCAATAATTAGAATAATTAATACTATTAAACCCAGGAATGGCATTAGTGCCGATCCGAAATAAAATATATATTCAGAAGAGGTAAAGTCTGAATCGATATCTAAGTAGGCTATATTATTTCTTTCCTTGTGGCAAGATTGGCAACGCAGTTCATTTTTAATTGGTTCTGTAACTGAATAAATACCTTCTTCATCTATTGGAGTAATACTTCTTTCGTGAATATCCTGTAAAGTTTCATGAAATGGTGAAACTTTAACTAAGTTTTCCTCAATTTCTTCGTGATCGGAAGCATACAGAATTATACCTTCTTCATTAAAGATACGAATATTATCCACTCCCTCCACAGCACCTAATGCATCAATTACTCCCTGAATATTTTTTTTATCCCCCTTCATCATCTCAGTAAACAAACCGTGAATAAGCATTTCAGTTGATGAGTTTAACATGAAAATGGATCGTTCCTCAAAATTTTCTCTTAACTGCTTAATTAAAATATAGTTTGGTATTACGGTACTTAAAATAATTAAAAAAATTGATGATAGAATTACTTTGGTTTTAATTCTACTAAACATAACGGTAAAAATTTAGTATTAATAAAAAATTAATTTTGAACACTATCAATCTAAATAATTTTCAGTATTTAATTTATTTAAATATCAAACAATTGAGGCGTTTGCGACTCAGTGGGGCATAGAACCCCCAGTAAAATAAGTTTCACCTATAATAATCTTATAGGTCCAAACAATATTGATTCTGAAAAGTGAACAATTCAATCAGTTAAACAAGTATTTTCATCCAACAATTGCCACGAACTATTTATTTCAATTCTGTGAGTTTTGGCATTGAGCTTGTATAACTAATTTTCTATGAAAATGTTGTTTATTACAGTGGATGCAAAAATTATAGAAATGGGACACAGTTTTTCGCACACCCATTCGAAGCATATTACTATTTATAATTCCAATAAAAATCCTCTTGATATTGTTAACTTTATTTACGAATCAAAACCTTCCGTTTTATTAATTGATGATGATTTCATAAACCCAAACTCCGCAACATTAATAGGAACATTAAATAAGGTTCGAGAAAATTTGAAGATAATTTTCCTTACTTCGAATTCATCTATAGAATTGGGGAAGGAGATAAGTCAATTAGTTATTCAATATTATGCGATAAAACCATTGGATGAAGCAGAATTCGAGGAACTGCTTGTATCTATATTAAAAACTAATAATCAATAAATAATTAATTCAATTAAATAAAGGAGAAAATTTTAAAATGAAAAATGTTTTACTTTTAGTCGTAAGCATTATTCTCATGAGTTACTCTGTAATAATTGCCCAGGAAATTACTTTGAATCCTTACGGGATATCGCCGAGAGATGTTGCTCGAGACACGGTTGAGCTTTACTTTGACCGTGCTTACAACGGCATATTAAATGTGGGAAAAGAAACAAAAATGTTTTTTAAAGGGGAGTTCGAGGACTCGACTCTCAATAATCCGGTATGGACACTTTTCATAAAACCAGTTGGTTCTACCGCAGATTTTGGTGGAACGAAGGATGTAGATGCCTCAACACAGTTGAACACCCTTATACCGGATGTTGTTGGCACTTATAAGATTTCATTTTCAGATGGGACGTTTGCAGATACTTTAACTATTAATGCCGCTTTATATTGGGGTGTTGAAGGCGGAACAGTTAACTGCATAGGTTGCCATAATACTTCAATATGGGATTTTAAATATGATAAATGGATGGGAACCGGACACTCAGATATGCTTGAAAGAGGTTTGAATGGAACTTTGAGTTCTCATTATGGCGAAGGTTGTATATCTTGCCACACATTAGGATTCGATCCTGATGCTGCAAACGATGGATTTGATGACTTTCCATTTGTCTTTCCAGATTCACTATATCCGGGAGTCTTTGATCTAACTATGGCTGCTTATCCTGATGCAATGGCCCGAGCCAATATTCAATGTGAAAGCTGCCATGGTCCTGGAAGCGAGCATCTGGGATTAACTTCAAATTCAGAAATAAGTATATCAATTAGTACAGATAATTGTGCATGGTGCCACGATTCAGGCACGCATCATGCTTTCCCGGAACAATGGGATCATTCAGGTGACGATGCTACAGTATTTGACGGACGCGGTTATCACGGTGGGCATGCTATAGGTGCTTTTGCTGGTTATGCTGGTGGAAGAGGAAGTTGTGCCCCATGCCATAGTGGTGCCGGATACATTCAATGGAATTATGATGGAAGACCTGTTAATGACTACGGATTGCCTGGATCAATTGATGATCCTCCTGCAGCAACAGCACATACGTGTGCTACTTGCCATGATCCTCATGATGGTACAAATAGCCATCAATTAAGATATGATGATACTCAGCTCGGAGACGGCACTCCTATCACTTTTGAACTATACGGCACTGGTTCTCTATGTATGGAATGCCATAGAAGTCGTCGCTACGCCTTTGAATATGCATCTGATATAGGCAATGCTAGTTCACACTATGGTCCTCACCATGGACCACAGGCTGATATGTTGATAGGCGCCAATGTACCTGATTACGGTATACAATTTCCAACTTCACCTCATCAAGTAGCAACTGAAAATGCCTGCGTTGATTGTCATATGGGCGGTGAACTTACAGATCCTGAAGG
>JAZGGS010000219.1:0-7304 GCA_036480595.1 Ignavibacteriaceae bacterium | reverse complement strand
GAGTATCTCGAGTATGTAGCAAACAACAGATCTCCAAAATATATTAAGTCCATCAAATTATCTTTCCGGCAATTGCTAAGATATAGCAAAGATATTCCTTTAGAGGATTTGGATGCCAGATTATTAGATCAGTTCGTTTCAAAAAAGTTTTCAACATCACCAGCAGCAGCACTACTTTATTTCAGAACATTAAAAGCCGCACTATCCAAGGCTGTTGTGTGGGGATATATTGATGAAAATCCTTTAAAGAAAATAAAACCACCAAGACTAAAAAAATCACTTCCGGTATTTATATCAAAATCTGAATTGGAATTGATACTCGATAAAACAAAAACTGTAATGTTAAAAGATCTCTTTACGACCGCATTCTATTCCGGAATGCGCTTGGGAGAAATTGTAAATCTTGTTTGGGAGTGTGTGGATTTCAAGAGAAAAGTAATTATCGTTAAAAATATTAATGGATTTACAACTAAGAATAAAAAGGAGAGAATCATTCCTATGAATTCGGTAGTGGAATCCTTGATGATGGATAGATTCTGTAAGACAAACAATGTAGATAACAATAATTATATATTTAACCGAGTAATGGGTATAAAATTGAACGAGGATTATGTAAGTAAAAAATTTAAAGTAGCTGTTAGAGACTGTGGATTAAATGACAACATTCACTTTCATACACTCAGGCACTCTTTTGCATCAAGGTTAATTCAAAAGGGCGTATCAGTATTTGTGGTTAAAGAATTACTTGGACACGAGGATATTAAAACAACTCAAATTTATAGTCACTTGCAAACTGAAAACCTTACCGAGGCAGTTAACTTATTATAAATTTCTTATACATTATCTATTTTTTTTATTAGAAGAATTGGTAGAGAATTGTTATTTTTATACAATATTATGATTCGATTAGGATAATCACCCCTATTATTCTTTCCAAAATTTCTTCGGGGTGCCGATACGGTGGGTAAGGCACAGCGTGAATAATTTCTAAAAAATAATAAGAGAAATAAATCTAGGATTTGTTCCTTCAAATTCGTATTGCTTCAAGTTTCTGGTTAGGTGTTAAACGATTTTAAACTTTAGGAGGGAGAAGAATGCTTTACAATGATTCAAGGTTTTGGCTTTACGTCACACACGAGGACCATGAGTTTCAATCCAATATAATTAATAAAGAATATGAAAACGAATGGATTAAAGTCTCCAATAATGGTAACATTATCATTAAAGGATCTCACGTTCAGGCCAACAACAAAGGGGGATATGCTTGGGATGGTTGCAGTCCAAAATTTGCATTTCTTGATTTGGTTATAGGAACTCCTGATGGTGTTATTGACAAAAATACTGAAAAGCCAAAGACGTATTTCGCATCAATGGTGCATGATGCACTTTATCAATTTGGTCACCAGGCTAATATTAAAAGACTAAACATTGATAGACTATTCTTAGTGATGCTAAAAGATTTTAAGTTAAGATATTTATACTATATATCTGTACGACTATTAGGTGTTTTTTTCTTTAAGAAAAGGAAGAAGTTAACCGAATAAAAATACTTGCTTGTTAATAGCTCACCTACTTTTTGAAACTGATTGTTGAATATAAAAATGCCGGAACGTATGATGTACAATTTGATGTTCCCAGTTTGTCTGGCGGTGTATATTTTTATAATTTGAATTCCAAGGATTATAATTATTCACGTAAAATGTTACTTACTAAGTAGTTCGTATCAAATATTGAAATAATGTGGAAAGAAAAGATTAGGCAGAAATCGGTTTCTTATATGTTGTATAATATCTTTTACTCATTGAGAGTATCATTGCCTGAAAAAATATAATGAATATTTGCTTATTAAAATGTGGCAACGTTCAGCACGACCTTCTTCATGTAAGTGGTGATCATGAAGATATGTTCATTTCCCTGTTCCAAAAATACGCACCATCTGTAAGACTGTTTGTTTTCGATGTCCAAAAAGACAACTACCCGCGAAATTTAAATGATTATGATGGCTTTCTGAGTACAGGATCACCTGACTCGGTCTATAATGATGTATACTGGATTAATGCTTATAAAAATTTTACTCATAAATTGTTTTTGCATGGACATAATCATGTCGGCATATGTTTTGGACACCAGATGATTGCCGAAGCGCTTGGTGGTAAAGTTCAAAAATCAGAACGCGACTGGGGAATTGGGATTAAAAGCTTTCAAATTCTTTCATCGACTCCCTGGATGAATGATAAAAAACTGGAAAACTATAGTTTGATTGTCTCACACCAGGATCAGGTTGTTAAACTCCCCGAGAATGCTAAAGTTATTGCCGGAAATGATCATTGCCCGGTAGGAATTTTCATGATTGGGGATCATGTTTTAGGGATTCAGCAGCACCCGGAGTTCACCAAAGAGTATCACATCGCTTCCATAAATTCACGAAAAAATATTATTAAACCAGAATTGATTGAATCCGCCTTGAAATCCATGGATCAGAAAACAGATAGTGGTATAGTGGCAAAGTGGATCGAAAATTTTTTCAAAAGTTAGGATATAAAATATGGCTAATATTAAAGGTATGCTTTCTATCGATCAGTTAAAATCCCTGGTAAAAAATGAAGAGATTGAAACAGTCTTGGTAGTATTTGCTGATTTATATGGCCGTTTTATGGGCAAACGACATGATGCGGAGTTCTTCCTTGAAAAGATTGTCAAAGGTGGCGCGCATGTTTGTGATTATCTTTTAACGGCTGATATGGAAATGAATCCGGTTGCCGGATACAGCTTTGCCAATTGGGAATCTGGTTATGGCGATGTGCACCTGTTGCCGGATTTTTCAACATTGCGCTTGGCAAGCTGGTTGGATAAAACCGCACTGATCATTTGCGATGTACAAAATGAAAAGACACGTAAGCTTGAATCAATAAATCCCAGAACAATTCTAAGAGAACAGATTAAACATGCAACCACCGCAGGGTATTCTATTATGGCTGGCTCTGAGCTGGAATATTATATTTTTGAGAACTCTTACAAGGAAGCATCGGAAAAGAAATATGATGATCTGGTGGCAGTCGGTTGGTATATCGAAGATTACAATATTTTACAGGGCACCCGTGAAGAAAATTTTAATGGAATGGTGCGGCGTCATTTAAAAAATTCCGGTGTGCCTGTTGAAAACTCCAAAGGTGAATGGGGTTTGGGTCAGCATGAGTTAAATGTGCGCTATGCTGATATTTTAACAATGGCCGATCGTCACTCTGTATACAAACAATGCTTGAAAGAAGTAGCGGACAAGCTGGGTATAAGCGTTACTTTTATGGCCAAATTTTCGGAAGATCAGGCAGGCTCAAGTTGCCATTTGCACCTGAGTTTGTGGAAAGGCAAAAAAAACGTCTTTCCGGGAAAAATGTCTGCCGGACCCGTAAAGTGCTCGCAGAAATTTCGCTGGTTTTTGGGTGGCTGGATAAAGCATGCTCCGGATGTAATGGTGTTTTATGCTCCAACCGTTAATTCTTATAAAAGATACCGTTCCGAATCCTGGGCGCCGACAAGGCTGGCCTGGAGTTATGACAACCGCACAGCTGGCTTCCGCGTTGTGGGAAGCGGCCACACTCTGCGCATCGAATGCCGCATACCGGGCGCTGATTGTAATCCGTATCTGGCATTTGCTGCAGCGCTGGCTAGCGGATTGGATGGAATAAAAAACAAGATTGAACCGCCAGCAGTTTTTGATGGCGATGTTTACAACGCACATGAGCTGCCCTATGTACCGAAGACTCTATCTGAAGCCATAAAGATTTTTAAAGGCAGCACATTTAT
The DNA here is from genome assembly GCA_036480595.1 of Ignavibacteriaceae bacterium. GTDB lineage: Bacteria > Bacteroidota > Ignavibacteria > Ignavibacteriales > Ignavibacteriaceae > JAZGGS01. The sequence goes on along the minus strand of JAZGGS010000219.1, from coordinate 3,500 downwards.
AAAAAACAGTTTTGGTGATACAGTGCAAAAACATTACAGCCATTTTTTTAGGAGTGAACAACATGCCTTTGATACAAGTGTCACGGACTGGGAGCGAAAGCGCTACTTCGAAAGAATCTAAAATTATTAAAATTTTTATGAGGATAAAATGAGACTAAAAGACAAAGTCGCCGTTATCACCGGCGCTGCAAGTGGAATAGGCAGAGAAACGTGTCTGCTGTTTACAGAGCAGGGGGCAAAAGTTGTAGCAGTAGATATCAATGAAAAAGAAGGCGCAGAAACGATCCGGAAAATACATGACACTGGCGGGCAGGCCTTGTTTTTTAAAGCAGACGTATCAAATGCAGCGGATTGTAAAAATATGATTGATACTGCTGTGGTACAATATGGCAGGCTCGATATCCTGTTTAATAATGCCGGTATTATGCACAGTAAAGATGATGATGCTGTCAATACGGAAGAAGAAGTTTTTGATCTAACGTATGCGGTTAATGTAAAAGGGGTTTTTCTGGGTTGTAAGTTTGGAATACCTGCACTGAGAAAATCCGGGGGCGGCGTTATAATAAATACGGCATCGTTTGTTGCAAAACTTGGGGCGGCAACGCCTCAGATTGCCTATACCGCCAGCAAGGGAGCCGTTTTGGCATTAACACGGGAATTAGCTGTTGTTCATGCACGGGAGAATATTCGTATAAATGCCTTGTGTCCGGGTCCGCTGAAAACAGAATTATTAATGAAATTCCTGGATACGGAAGAGAAGAAACAACGCCGTCTGGTTCACGTTCCAATGGGGCGTTTTGGTTTGGCTAAAGAGATGGCTCAGGCTTCATTGTATCTTGCATCGGACGAATCATCATTTGTGACGGGGACTGAGTTTATGGTTGATGGTGGTATTACATCGGCTTATGTAACACCGGAATAACGTATATATTATTCCTATAAAGGAGAATAGAAAAATGTCTAACAGAAACGATATTGCATTTGAGGGATTGGCCATTGATGGCGATCGTGTAAAGGGTAGCGCAGGCGATGTTACAGAAATATTTGATCCGTCAAATGGAAAAAAAATTGCCTTGGTAGCGCAGGCTTCCGTTACGGATGTTGAGTATACTGTTGAAATAGCCCATCAAAGATTTATTAAAGGTACGTGGAAATCAATGAATTCACGAACCCGGGGTCAGCTGCTGCAAAAAGTGGCAGATCTTATCCGGGATAAACTAGATTACCTGGCAAAGCTGGAATCACAAAATGCAGGAAAGCCAATCAACGCTGCCAAAGGAGAGATTGCAGCCGCTGCAAACTGTTTTGAATATTATGCGGGCGCGGTGAATAAAATTTATGGCCAGACAATACCCGGTGCAGCCGATGGCAGCTTGCTGACGTTTCGCGAGCCGCTTGGAGTTTGTGCACTTATAACACCCTGGAACTTCCCGTTTTTGATCACCAGTTGGAAAGTGGCGCCGGCACTGGCAATGGGAAATTGCTTGGTTATAAAACCGGCTGGTGTTACTCCGTTAAGCGCTTTGGCTTTGGCTGATCTTATTATTGAAGCTGGGATTCCATCCGGAGTTGTAAATGTGTTAGCGGGTCCGGGAAGTTCAACAGGTGAAGCGCTCATCGCCCATCCTCTTATCCGAAAAATATCGTTTACCGGCTCAACAGAAATCGGTAAACATATAATGAAGGTTGCAGCCGATGGTATCAAACGGGTATCGCTGGAACTGGGCGGCAAATCTGCTAATATTGTTTTTGCTGATACGGAGCTAGAATCATGTATTGAATCATCCCTGTTTTCTGCTTTTGATAATGCTGGACAGGACTGCTGCTCACGCAGCCGCTTTCTGGTAGAAGAAAAGATATTTGATTTATTTGTTGCAAAATTTGTGGAACGTACAAAAACGATGAAAGTCGGCCCTACGGATTCAGAAGAAACAGAGATGGGTCCGTTAATTACACCCCAGCATCGTAAGTCCGTTTGTAACTATCTAGATGTGGGTGACAAGGAAGGTGCGGAAAGGCTATGCGGTGGTGATATCCCAAATGACGGAGTGCTTGCCAGGGGTAATTATCTAACGCCGGCAGTTTATGTTAATGTTAATGCAGATATGCGTATAATGCAGGAAGAAATTTTTGGACCGGTTGTGTGCATCATGCCCTTTAAAACAGAAGATGCCGCTGTATCGCTTGCCAATGATAGCGCTTATGGATTATCAGGCTCAATCTGGACAAGGGATGTAAGCAGGGCCTTGCGTGTTGCCCGGGCATATGAAACAGGAATGATATCTATCAACAGCAGCAGCAGTGTGCATATCGAAGCACCCTTTGGCGGAATGAAACAAAGCGGCATGGGTCGTGAACAAGGCATGGTTGCACTTGAACATTACAGCGAGCTTAAATCGGTTTTTATAGCCAACGAATAATCATTTGCAAGGTAAGCTTAACCAATGCTCCTAATGTGTGACCATTAGACAGGCTGAAAAAACTATTAGTACAAGTACTAATTGAACGTATAGCAAATTTAATTAAGTTGCATTTGAAAATATGTTAACCCCTTTCTGTTGACTACAATACTGGCAGGGGAAGGCCTTCCATAGGCAGGTAAACCATGCCTCTACCTATCGGCAGAAAGGTGCCGGCAGGCAGGTCAAGATATAGGTGGTAAGGTACAGCCGGAGATGAATTTAGAAAATGATATTAAGATACAGTTACAAGTTTAACATTAGGAAACACCTATTATAATTTTTAGATATGGTACGGATATGAAGATCGTACATATCATCACAAGGTTAATGATATTTCACCAAAATTGACAGATATCCTTACTATTTAGAGGATATTAAGAAATATTCTTTCAATTTTTAATTTATGTTTGTAGTTTTCTATAAAACTACCTAATCATATGGTTAGAAAAAATTTTATTAGAATAATAGGCAATCATAATACTGAGGAGTCAGGAATGGACATTAATCATATCATGTTTTGGAAGACCACTTCAATATTGTTATTCTTTTCGCTCTTGACACTGAGCTGTTCTTCACCTTTAAAAGAAAAAATATATGTGAAAGACTCCCATTCGAATTCAAAGCCGTGGGAGGTAGATATAGAACATATTTCTCTTAATTTAGCGGTCGATTTCGATAAGAGGATCATATCCGGAAAAGCGACTCTGTTTATCAATAATAAAAAAGGGGTTGATAGACTCTACCTCGATGCATGGGGTTTGAAGATTGACAGTATCACTCTCGGAAAAGCTCAAAGCCCTACTACTTTTGTAATTGGCAAATTTGTAAAACTTCATGGTTCACCACTCGTAGTTGATATTACAGCGCGAACAAAAACAGTAAATATTTACTATTCTACAAGCCCGGACGCTGAAGGATTAGATTGGGTTACCCCTGAACAAACCGCAGGCGGCGTTTATCCTTTTTTGTATACCCAATCTCAGGCTATACTAGCGCGCACCTGGATTCCGTTGCAGGATACCCCCGGAGTTAGATTCA
>JAZGGS010000218.1:0-5615 GCA_036480595.1 Ignavibacteriaceae bacterium | reverse complement strand
TGTGTTACATGCCATATTGTATCCATTTCGCCAGGATGAGAAGTTGAAAAGAGACAATTTTTTTCAATCAAACCTGATTGTGAAAAAATCATTTTATAGTTCCATCCATCGAGCCAATCTTTTTCTCTTACAGGACATAGCAACGGAAATACTTTTCCCGGTTCTGCATTGTTAAACTGCTTGAATGTTAGAGTTTTCTGCACTGCATTGAAATTCATAATTTACTCCTTTGTTTAAGTTTTTAGCATTTCTAAAAAATCACTATGGAATCAATGAAGCTTCTTCATTCAATTTCTTAACCATACAAACTGCACTTTCAGAGCAGAGGGTACTGTATTCATATGTTTGTTTGATTGAAGGCGGGACACTTTCGCGTGCTATTTTCTGAAAGCCTTCCTTGCTAAAAAATCCTTCGGCTGTTTCTGTTAGAAGATAAATATTAATAACGTTCATTATCTTTGCTTTTGATGTCAGCGCATAGTAAAGTTTATGCCCATAACCTTTATTCTGATAATCCTTCCCTACAACCAAAGATCTGAGGAGCGCTGTATCTCCGTACAATTCCATTCCGATTGTACCGATTATGTTACCCCCATTTTCCAATACAAAAAAATTTAACCGATGTTTTTCAATATCAACAGATGGAAGAGAGGCGCTTTCGAGCAGGGATTTGATCGCTTTCAGATCATCCTTTATTGCCTTCCTAATGATAATTTGAGATGTGTTTGATTTCACAATGTTTATTGAGTTAGTGTAATGAATTTATAAATAAAACTACTTAGCATCCTTCTCTTTTATATTTTCTTTTAGGACGTTCTTTATCCAGGATTGGTTTTCCTCCAAAGTAAGTGCTTGCTTTGTAAATCTTTTCGATTTCCTCTTCACTCAAATCGCTATTCCCTCTTAAATCCGGGAAGAGTATTTTGTTTATCCATTCCTCCATTCCTCCCTTTAGTACGTAAGCTTGTTCTTTTCTATTAATAATTAGCAGTTTGATATTTTTGATTGAATACCTGCTGCTCTTATCATAAATAATAATTGTTGCTTTTTTATAAACCGGTGTATTCAGCATTTCTCTACCTGAAATACTTAATGCAAAGGGGATATGATATTCATCAAATTCATTTTCTATTCTGGTATCAACAAGATAAAAGTCATTTCGTTTATCCATTATCCATTTAGCCAACTCTTGAACATCAATAACTTTAACAGAAGTTCCTTCGATCTCAAACTTCTCGTTTGTGCTTACCGGCCGGATTGAGATTTTATAAGGGCTGCCCGCAACTACAGAAAGTAATGCAAATATAATAGCGACCAGCACTAAGACTTTTTTGAGCAATTTATTATCATTCATTTTCATTTAATGCTCACTTCGCTTTGGTAGAATATCTATTCTCAACTGCTTCAGCACCTGCAAATCCGGCAATTGCTAACACGACAATGAGTAATAATACCACACCGTGTGGAAGGTTCAACAATTGCGGAATAGTTATCTGACCGGCAGAAGTAGAGTAGAGAAAATCATAAAGGAATGGAACTGTTTCGCCAAACACAAAAATCCCAAAGAATATTCCTATCAGGGTAAACATTCCATCAATTCTTCCTGTTGACGTAGACACTAAGCATGTACCCGGGCATAAACCACCAGTTACGAAGCCAACACCGAATATCAATCCACCTAAAAGTTGAGGAAGAATATAAGTTGGGTTTACATAAACAAGTGTAAGATCGAGAAAGCCGAACCAGGAAAGCCAGTACAATCCAAGCATTGCAGTTATAATAGCTGTGAACATAACTTTAAATACAGTGAGATCTTTAAAATAAAATTGGGCAGCTAATTTTGTTGAACTTCCCAATCCTCCTCTTTCAAGGAAGAAGCCAAACCCAATACCGATGACAAGAGCCACTATCAAGCTTAAATCGTGACTGAAAAGATCGAGTTTGTAAAATGGTGCGTTCATATCCACTGCCTCCTCATAAAATAAGCAAAAGCATAAGCACCTATAAAGATAGCAATCATAAATATCCAGCTTCCAACACTCATAAGCGCACCGCCGGTTAATGCCTGCCCGCTTGTGCAGCCCCGGGCCATTTTTGCAGCAAAACCCATCAGTGTCCCCCCAGCAAAGGCAAGTGCTAACCTTCCTTTCGAAGAAATTCTCGGTCCTCTTTCAACAGACCTTTTAATTCTTCCAGCAAAAAAACCTGAGATAAAACCACCAATTATTACTCCAATGAGTTCAAACACCAGCCAATCTTTAAGCGGACTTCGCTCACCGTTACCAATATAAGACGAGTACATTTCATTTTGAGTGGCATATTCAGAGGCAACAGAATTAACTCCTGCTGTAAGCATCGAAGTAAAACCACCGGATGCTCCTAAGCCCCGCCCCATTATCACGAATGCTAAAAGCATTACAATGCCCAATCCGATTCCAGCCAGGTAAGGGTTCAGGTACGGTTGAGCTGCTTTTTCTTTAGCAGCTCGCCGGATGCCGATTAAGGATAAACGTTTTACTATTGAAGCCATTTACTTTACTATTTACCAATGTCTTTAATTATTTAATTTTACCGGTTCGGTTACCGGAAGTGTATCATCCCTAGCCCATTCCTCGAATGAGCCATCATAAAAACGGGTTTTATAACCGAGATATTTTGCAGTGAAGTAAACCAATGTTGCCCAAACACCAGTATTGCAGTATATTACAATTGTTGCTCCTTGCTTTACCCCGGATTCTAAAAACAATTTTTCCAACTCTTTTGTGTCTTTGAATTTGTAGGCGACCTCTTCAGTTGTAATTTCATTGAATGGAATACTAATAGCACCTGTAATATGTCCAAACTTTGCTATATGATCTTCCTTTTCAGAGCCATTATAAAATTCCTCTGGCCTGCCATCAACCAATACTACCTCAGGGTTTCGCAAATTTTCTTTCATCCAGTTAACATCAACAAGTGCCTCTTCATTAATTTGCAATGTTATTTTGCCTTCTGAAGATTCAATAATATTATCTGTTGTTGTACGATCTTCCTCCAGCCACTGTGCAAGCCCGCCATCAAGAATTGAAGTCTGCTCTCCCAGACCAATGTAATCGAATGTTAGATAAGCCCGGGTTGCAACGGTCAGCCAATTTTCACTGTAATAAAGAATGATCCGTGAATCATCATTTATACCGATTGATCTTACAACATCAATGAGTTGCTCACTTGGTGGTATTTCGTGGTTAAGATTCTCTGACGGTGGCTGAAAAATATCCATAATTGGGAAAAGTGTTGCTCCTGGAATATGTGCCTCATCATATTCATCTTTTTTACCAACGTGTAAAATTATTATTGATGGATCATCAAGACGATCAGACAACCAGTCAGTTGTAACTAACAACGATTCCTTAATTGATTGATCCGATGAAACAACAGTTTCCTGAATCGTTACAAAAATTATGAGGGTGAAAACAAAGAATAATGAGGTTTTTTTCATTGTCGGTCTCTTTCTTAAATTGTTTTAAAATACTGTTGAGCTTAAAATTTTATTTTTTTATTTTGCAAGTGCTCTGCCACTGATCGACTGAATTGTTTAAATCCTTTAGCAATAACAGTAAAACTTTTCTATGCCCGGGTTTGATATTTTCAAAAATCTTTTTTTCAGATTCAAAAACATTTGCCCATGATTTAAGGAATACTTTTTCTCCCTTTGAAGTTAATTTTATCATGCGTACACGTGAATCTTCCGGATGTTGTTTCCTTCTTACTAAGTTTTTTCTTTCCAATTGATCTACTACCCTTGTAATGGTGCTAATTGTTAAATGCATTTGCTCTGCCAGCTTTTTCATTATTAGTGGGCCTTGGAAGTGAAGGGTTTCCAACACATAACATTGGCTTACAGAAATTCCAAAATTTGTAATCTCATTCCGATCACGAAACTGGTACTTTTTTATTAATTCAATTATACTTTTGTGGAATTCTTCTACATCTTTTCTGATTGGACTCTTTTTCATTACTCCTGAAATTTAGTTGTAAGATGCAAGCATTATACAATCTTTAAGTTATAAGTTCAAGAGATAAAACGGATAATAAGTATGTTTGGTAAGGATAGAAGTTAAGCGATAAAATTCAAATGATGAATGGGGGGCTATTTGCCCGAAGGGAACATTGTTAATTCATAATCCGCCCCAACTGATCTCGCAGCCAGGTGTTACTGCGGGGTGAACTTAAATTTAATTTGAATTGGCTCGAATACCGTTCATCAAAACAGCTTCCGGATTTGTGTTTATAATTGCGATCATACTCAACATCATTTCAATATATTCTCCGTTCATAACGATATACCGCATAATCATCAATATTATGCTTGACATCAAGTATAACATACTCTATATTACGTTTCAACAAGAATAATAATCATAATTGAGCATTAATAATGGACAAAACAGATAAAAACATTCTATCATTACTGCAGGAAAACGCAAGAATTACAAATGCGGAAATTGCGCGGCAGGTGGGCATGGTTCCCTCGGGAGTTCAGGAAAGAATAAGGAAACTGGAGGATAAGGGCTACATACTGGATTACACTACACACCTCAGGTCTGATCCCCTCGACCTCGGGCTTCTTGCCTTTGTATTTGTTAGAACAAGCGAACCGCCGGGAGGATTAAACACAGCAGAAGAACTGGCAAAGCTCCCGGAGATACTCGAGGTGCATCACGTTGCTGGTGAGGATTGCTACTTAATAAAAGTTCGTCACTCAAATAATAAATCATTGGCAGAGTTCCTGCGTGAAAAGTTGGGAACCATCTCAACAATTACATCTACCAGAACGATCATCGTCCTGGATACGGTAAAGGAAACCTGCAGTCTTAAGTTACCCGATGCAAAAGATTAATCTCTAAACAAATGGAGGTAATATGGGAAAGCTAAGCGACAGCATAAAAATAACGTTAGCATTTGCTGTTATTTATATTGTATGGGGAACAACTTTTCTTGCAATACGATTTGCACTTGAGAGCATACCGCCGTTTATGATGGCGGGTTTACGATTCACCGTTGCCGGAGTACTCCTCTTTGCCTGGGTTTACTTCCGCAACCCTGTAAAAATAAAACCGGAACATCTTAAGCTTCCGGCAATTACGGGACTTTTAATGATATTCATCGGTCATGGAAGTCTTGCATGGGCGGAACAGTTTATTACCTCGGGATTTGCGGCGCTTTTATGTTCGGTAATCCCGGTATGGATGGTACTTATAAGCTGGATGCAGTCGCGCACTAACAAGCCCGATAAACTAACAATATCAGGAATAATACTCGGTATTACAGGTGTGGCTCTTTTAACTGTAACCGGAGATGAATTTTTGATAAGTTCAGAAGCTGGCAGCGGTATGATTATTTTCAGCATTGCACCACTTTTGTTAAGCACAATTCTTTGGTCTTATGCCTCAATAAAATCGCGTAAGTTCAGCAAGGAGCTGCCGCTTCTTTACTCTATAAGCATACAGATATTAACAGGTGGAACAGCTCTTTTGTTACTCAGCATTTTCCGCGGTGAGGTTTCTGAGCTGTCCGTTTCTGCAATTTCCTTAATTTCATTCGCCTCTATGGTTTACTTAGTTTTATTTGGAACA
>JAZGGS010000217.1:0-3544 GCA_036480595.1 Ignavibacteriaceae bacterium | reverse complement strand
GTTTTCTGCGCTTCAGCAATAATGTGAAGACAAAGAGTAGTTTTCCCGCTAGATTCCGGACCGTATACCTCGATAACCCTGCCTCTTGGAATTCCCCCGATTCCCAGAGCATAATCTAAAGAAAGTGCTCCAGTAGGAATTGCTTCGATATCGTTAATAACACCATCGCCAAGTTTCATTATAGAACCCTTGCCGTAGGTTTTTTCTATTGAAGATATCGCGTCTTCGATTATTTTAAATTTTTGTTCTTTTTCTGTTGGCATCTTTCCTCCATCAAATAAGTTCGTAATTATTAATTTCAGTGTATTGCGCACCTGTTCGAGATAATTCACTTTTTACAAGTGCTATTTTATTTGTTGTAAATTTTAATTCATCGAATTGATAATTATTAAAGTTATTTATAAAATTTTCATCAAGCTTACTTTTAATTCTCAATAATGTTAAATGAGATTTAAATTTTCTTCTTTCCGGTTCGATGTTAAAAATTTCCATACTTTTATTTAATTCTCCAACCAGTTTAAATATTGCTTCATCTGTATGCAATGCAGCCCATAATATTTTTGGCCTTTTATCCCTGAAGAAGAAACCAAACCTGGAAATTTTAAAATCAAATGAACGATAATTTTTAACAAAGTCAAGTTTCGTAGAAATTGGCGGAACCAGGTTTTCTTCAACCTCACCGATAAATTTTAATGTAAGATGAATTTTATCTTTTGTTACCCACCTGTAAAGGGAAGCATCCGGAACTATTTCATAGCAAATATTAAGAAGTTGTTCCTTAATATTTTCAGGAATTTTTAGTGCAACAAATAATCTAATCATCTACAGAAATTCCCAGGACGTGCCGACGCACCAGGTCCAGTGCTGCCTGCACTGTTCTTTGCTTGTTTAATAACCTATCGCCGCCGAATACAACTTTCCGGGCTGTACAAACTTTTTCATCACAAAAACCTATGTAAACAAGCCCAACAGGTTTATCGGTTGTAGCACCCGTAGGCCCCATTATACCTGTTGTGGAAACTCCAATATCGGTTCCGCTGGTAGAGCGCACTCCTTCAGCCATCTGCATAGCTACTTCCCTGCTTACTGCACCGTGCTCAATTAAAACATCTTCATTAACTTTAAGTATTTCTACCTTTGCTGCGTTACTGTAACAGACCACCCCACGATCAAAATATTTACCGCTTCCACTAACATTAGTTAAATGATTTGCAAGCGATCCGCCAGTGCAGGATTCTGCAACCGAAATAGTAAGATCTCTCTCTTCCAGTAGTTTGCCTACAACACTCTCAAGTGAATCATCATTCTTTCCATAAATAAATCTTCCGGCTTTCGCACGTATTTTTTGCTCAACTTCAATTAACTTATTATTAACAGTTCCTTCGTCATCGCCTTTAACAGTTATTCTTAACTTTACTCCGTAAGGGTTTGGAAGGAATGCAAGTTTAGCTTCACCTAATATTTCATCCAGGTCACCGAGTTTTTCAAAAAGATATGATTCCGGAATTCCGGTTGTGTTAAGTACTAATCGTTTAACTGCACCTTGCTTATCCCCGGTCATTTCCTGAAGTCTGGGAATAACAAAAGAATTCATCATACCTTCCATTTCGTATGGTACGCCAGGCATAACTATAAAAATCTTAGCATCCTTTTCAATCCAATAGCCGGGAGCTGTTCCTTTGTCGTTTCTTATTACCTGGGCAATCTTAGGCACATTTGCCTGATCTTCATTAACATCAGTTACTTCCCTGTTCCTCTTTTTAAACAATGCTTTTATATTATCCAAAACATCTTCACTGAAAGTAAGTTTTGTATTGAAAAATTCAACAACACAGTTCCGGGTAATATCATCATGAGTGGGACCCAAACCACCGGTTACAAGAAGAACATCGCTTATATTCCATGCAATTTTAAACTCATCCTTTATTTCAGATGCATTGTCCCTGATTACCGAAGTTTTTGCTACATCAATATTTAAATCAGACAATTTTTCACCAATGTATGAAGCGTTGGTATTAACAGTCTGACCTAAAAGAAGTTCATCACCAATCGATATTATATATGCTTTCATTTCTAAAATAGTATTAGGAATTAAAATTTGCCAATTAAATATACAAGAAGATGCATTATTAAAAGAGTATAAATTCCAGAAACCACATCATCCAACATTATGCCCAAACCTCCTTGCATTTTTTCCATTTTTCTTGCCGGTTGCGGTTTAATTATATCAAGAATCCTCCAAATAAAAAAAGCGATTAAGGAGATTAAAACCGTTTTTGGCAATAAAATCAGCGAAATCCATGTACCAACCACTTCGTCAATTGTGCATTGAGAAGGATCTTTACCGTAAACTTTTTCAAATTTATTGCCTACGTAAACTCCGTATATAAAGAAGATGAAAGTAATTGGAAGAATTATATATAGATTTTCGAAGCCGGGTATGTAATAAATTAAAAGCGCAGCAAAACTTCCAACAGTGCCGGAAGCAACTGGTGAGTAACCGGTATAAAACCCAGAGCCGAAAAAATTTTCTAAAAAATTTAACTTCATTTTAAAAAAGTTTTTTAATTATATGCCAATTTCTTTTTATGTATAAAATTCCAGAGTGAATTGTAACAAGAGTAATAAACAGTGTAACAAAGTAAATGAGGTTTTCATCTAGTAAACCGGAAATCATTTTACCGTATTCCTGGTTAACTTCCGGGATCTTTCCTGCAACAAAAAATATCAAAATGTAGTATAGATAAACCATCTGTAGCAAAGTTTTCCATTTTGCATAAAAGCTGGTTGAGAATGTAAATCCTTTCTTATCAGCATATACTCTTAATAACGTAACCAATATATCTCTTCCCACGATGATTACTACCATCCAGTAAGGAATGAGATTTACAATTGCAAAACCAATAAATGCTGTAGAGGTAAGAATTTTATCTGCAAGCGGATCCCAGAACTTTCCCCAGCTTGTTATATAATTGAATTTACGAGCAAGCCAGCCGTCATACCAATCCGAAAGTGCAGCTATGATATAAACTGCAACAGAAATAATATTAAATAGGATATTATCAGATAGAAACATGTAGAGAAACACCGGCGATAATATTATCCTTAATACTGTAAGTTGATTAGGAAGAGTCATTTCTCCATTACCTTATTTTTTCCGGCAAGCTTGTAAAGATATTGGTACTCATAAATTCCAGTGTCGTGTCCGTCTTTCCACTTAATAACAAGTGCATAATTGCCTACAGGATTTATACTTTCAACCTTAACTTGGTCTCTACCAAAAATGGGGATATAATTTTTACCCTGTTTTTCCCTGCCTGCAAGACAGCTAGCGCAAGGACATAATCGTCTCAACATTGTTAATTCAAAAGAAGAATGTAAATTGTCATTCCATTCTATCAATAAAAACTTATCGGCTGATAATTTAACTTTAACCGGCTGTATCAAACCAGGGATTCCCCGGTAAGTTTTTCATAAATATCCAGGTACTTTTCGCTTGTCTTTTTAATTATATCATCCGGTAAAGTTGGAGGAGGCGGCTGCT
>JAZGGS010000216.1:0-2166 GCA_036480595.1 Ignavibacteriaceae bacterium | reverse complement strand
TGATAGAGCTTGTAAATATTTTCACGGTACTCGTAACCATCTTGTAAAGGAAAAGTCTCATTGTAAGCTTCATAAAATTCTGAACTGAATCCACCGAATAATTTTGTCATTCCCAGGTCTGCCTCACGGTGCCCATAATAAACTGCCGGATCGATTAAGCATGCGTTACCGCGTTCATCAACCATGTAATTACCACCCCAAAGATCACCGTGCAAAAGAGATGGCACTTCATCCTTTGTCCCAATTATTTCCTCTATATTTTCTTCAAGTTTTCCAATCCCTTTTTTCAATTCAGATGTTGCGTAGCCCAGCTTTTCGGCAAGTTCCAACTGAAATAAAATCCTTTTGTTAAAATAGAATAAAGACCAGTTTTCTTTTTCGGAACTTACAGGAATATTTATTTGTTCGTTTGATCCGATAAAGTTATCCTCGTCAAAACCGTAAGTTTCAGAAATGTGCTTGTGCATCAAAGCAAAACTTTTTCCAAATTCACGAAAGAAATTTTTACTCTTGTTTCCTTGCTGCATAAATTCAAGCAGAATAAAATCATCATCGTACATTATAACTTCAGGTACACGGATAGCGCCGGATTTATTTAGTTCCTGCAAGCCGTGTGCTTCGGCAACAAACATTTTATCGGAAACAGAAGGATTGTGTTTAAGAAAGAATTCTTGTGTGTTGTTTAACTTAAGTTTGTAAGCACTGCTTATACAACCACCCGAAAGGGGAGTGATATCAGTAATTTTTTGCTTTAACTTATTTTCAAGTAGTTTTATTATTTTTTTATCTAAAATCATTCTCAAGCTTTTCTATTAAACCCGCGGCTGCATCTTCTAAAATATCCAAGACATTTTCAAAACCTTCCCTGCCACCGTAATATGGATCAGGGATTTCTGTTAAGTCGTAATTTTTTGAAAAGTCCACCATCCGGTAAATTTTTTTTGTGAATTTATTATCAATATCAAGTGCTTTAATCTCTTCAAAGTTGTTGTTATCCATGGTAATTATATAATCGAATTTTTCAAAATCGGTATCAGGATTGAATTGTTTTGCAGCACTGGTAAGTTTGTAACCACGTTTTCCAGCATAAACTCTCATCCTTGTATCCGCTTGTTCTCCTACATGATAATCGATTGTTCCAGCCGAATCAACCTCCACCAAATTTCCCAAATTATTACTTTTTAATAATCTCGTCATCACAACTTCGGCTGCAGGTGATCTACAAATATTTCCTAAGCAAACAAATAATATTTTTTTCTTAGCCATAAAATCCTGCAATCTGTTATGTAATTGTTTTAATAACTAAATAAAGTTATAAAACATTAAAAGTATCTATAGACAAAAACAAAATCGTGTTTATTATTTTCCCTTAAATAATAAATATTAATAACTATTCTATTCGCCAAAAAGTGTAACCACCAGTTTTCTCCTTCCGCCGTGGTTTCTGTGCTCACAAAGATAAATTCCCTGCCATGTACCAAGATTAAAACTGCCATCGGTAATAGGGATAGTTAAAGTAGAACCGATTAAAGAAGATTTTATATGTGCAGGCATATCATCACTACCTTCGCTAGTGTGAAGATAAAATGGTTCATTTTCCTTAACAGCATTTGAAAAATAACTCTCCATATCTGTTCGCACATCCGGGTCAAAATTCTCGTTAAGAGTTAACGAAGCTGATGTGTGTTTAATTAATATTGAAGCCATCCCTGTTTTTATGTTTTGAAGCTCAGGCAATTGTTTTACTATCTCATCAGTTACCAGGTGGAAACCTCTCTGGCGGGCTTCCAGTACTATTTCATTCTGGAATAACTTCATTATAAATATTTAGTTTACTGATTTTGATCGATGCTGATATTACTCACTTCAATATAAATATCCTCTGGTGAATCCTGGTTTTTATTTCCTTTAAAAGTCCCGGAAATAATAACTGGCGCAGCATATGTTAGAGTACCTGCAATTGAATCATCTTTTGAAGAAAGGAAAGAACAATAAATTTTGATTTTGTTGTTTTCGGTTTTTAATTCGAGCAGGTTCGGTTGGTTTTCAAAAATGTAATATGATTTTACTTCCCCGGATAATTCCAGTTTATTGTTTAGAAATTTATCATCAGCTTTCTCAGTATTTTCTTGATAAGCAGCCGCCAGTTCTTCAGCAGTAATGTAA
>JAZGGS010000215.1:0-6066 GCA_036480595.1 Ignavibacteriaceae bacterium | reverse complement strand
GCGAAAAGTATATTCTGCACATCTTATTACTGCTTCACACGGTCCTGCTACTGTGGAATTATCAGACAATATTGATATCCCGATGCTGCGAACCTTTTTTGTTAGTTACTTTAGAAGAGATTATCCTTCACTAAGAGTTATTGAATCCGGAAATATTTAGTGAGGATGCAAAATACATTTCTAAAACAAACTTCTGCCGGCAACACCTTATATTATAGTGTGCCGCCAATTTATTATTTATCTTTGTGCAATATTAATTAAGTAGCTGTAGTAAAAAGAATATTTATACATGGTCTTAAAGTCTTTATCTGCCTGTTTTTTTATTGTGGTACTGGGTTTCCAGGCAGCATTATTTGCACAGCAGCAGGAAGATTTTGAACTATCATCAATAAATTTTGAAGAAAATGAAGAATTTTCAGATTCCGAATTAGAAAGCGTTCTGCAAAGTAAAGAAACCCCCTGGTGGTTCTGGAAATTCCTAAATTCATTTAGTGGTTTAGGTTCGCCTCCAGAGTATTATGACTCTACCTCAATTCCCCTCGATATTATTTCTCTTAAATCTTACTATGCTGTCAACGGGTTTTTCCTGGCGGAAATATCTTACAGCTACAGTATCAATACGTCTGCTCGTGATGCAGAATTAACTTACTATATTAAAGAAGGACCTCCCTTTTTGTACGGAGATAACCAAACTTATGGGCTGGAATCTCTTGATGAAAATCTGTTCACACAGGTAAGACCGCATCTTCATCCTGCCCACGATGTAAGGTACAGCCAGGAAGACCTCGATACAAGATTCCAATCAGTAGTAGATTATCTTAAAGATTTTGGATATATGCTGGTTGAGTTTGACAGTACTGTTATAAGTATTGATACGATTAAATATAAAACCAGTATGAGCACTTACTTTACTTCTGGCAATCGTTATCTTTTCAGTGATGTAAAAATTGAAAAGGAAGGTGAAGGGAAAGATCTTGTTAGTGATGAGATGATTAGATATGTAACCAACATTAATGTTGGTGACGTTTACAGTGTGGAGAATATAGCTAAGAGCCGTTTAAGACTTGCAAGAACGGGACTCTTCAACTCGATAAATCTTAAAGGTGTTGTAGAGGATACAATAAAGAATTTTGTGCCTTTATTAATAACCGGTAACATCGGTCCGCTTAACGATCTTTCGCCTGAAGTATTTGCAGATAACGAGCTTAACACTTTTAACCTTGGTGTTGGTGCCAGCTACATTCGTAAGAATTTTTTAGGTGATGCCAGAAAGCTTACTTTAAGGGCAAGGTTCAGAGTTACTGATATATCCAATATCCGTTTTTCTTCGGAATTATTTAAAAATACTTTCCAATCGGAAATTGACCTCTCGCTGTTGCTGGAGCAGCCATTCCTCTTTATCAGGAGTATTTCCGGAAGATTGGAAGGATATTTGAAATCGTACAATATTTCTTCAGTAGATTACAGGAATATGGGCAGCGTATTAACTCTAACCGTGGATATGCCCTCATATACATTTATTAATGTTCTTAATCCTTATTTAAGACTTGACCATCTTTCGTGGGAAGTGCCTGACCTAGATACTGTGGCTACTGATTCCCGAACATTCACAACTTCGCTCGGTACAGAAATTGGTTCTAGCAATACTAATGACCTGTTTTATCCCACAGGCGGAAGGATAATTTCACTCATCAGCGAAATTGCTTCATCGGATGTTGTATGGGAAACTCGCGAACGTAATACAAATAACCTTATTGAAACTACAGATGACCTGGGCTACTACTATAAACTGCAATTATCTTTTGGACTATTTTTACCAATCTCCAAAGATAACTTTACTGTTCTAGGCATAAAGGCAAAAACAGGTTATATCCAGATGATAGAAGGCGGACCGGAATTAATATCACCCAGCCAAACATTTTTTGCCGGTGGCAGCAACTCTGTAAGAGGATGGCGTGCACGGGAACTTATTCCTTCAGACCAAATTTTGTACATAGGCGCTCCCGGATTGAATGATGAGCTTAGAATAAGAGGCGGAACTTTTTTGATTGAGGGCAGTTTTGAGTACAGAAGAAAATTTGAAAAAGAGTATGGTTTTGCTTTCTTTGTGGATTATGGTAATACCTGGAATGGTTATAAAAAAGTAAGATGGGACCAGGTAGCTGTTGCTATTGGAACAGGCATCAGGTATTATTCTCCAATTGCTCCGTTCAGGTTAGATTTTGGGTTTAAATTTTATGATCCGGCTGATAAGAAATTCATTTTTGAAAAATCGGTTTTCAAAACGATGCAATTTCATTTTGGCATTGGAGAAGCTTTTTAAAGAATCCTTAGCTTCTTCAAATCTTAGCTATCCACTCTTCCATTCAGCAGTTTTTTTTGATAGAGAGCATTAATATCTTTATTTTTGTGCCTCTTTTTTAATATAGGTTCCTTATGATTCACAGTATGACCGGTTTCGGTAAGGGAAGCATTGTAACCCGTAAAATTACCATAGAAGCTGAAGTAAAAAGCGGAAACAGCCGCTACCTGGAAATGTTTATTAAACTACCTCAATTTCTTTCTCATAAAGAATATGAACTAAGGGAATTAGTTAAGGATAAAATTAAACGAGGCAAAATAAATATTTTTATACAAATAAAAAGAGATACAACATTAAACGGCAGCTCTGCTTTTGATGAAGAAAAACTTAAAAGTTACCTTAAAGTTTTAAAACAGATTAAAAAAACCGCAAATCTTTCTGAAGGGATTAAATTAGAACATCTTCTTAACAATAAAGAATTTATTGCATCTTCAGATTATGATTTAAGCGAAGCAGAATTCAACAAGTTAAAAAAGAGTTTAAATACGGCTCTGAATAACCTGCAAATTATGAAGAAGAATGAGGGGCGTGAATTAGCTAAGGATCTTATAAAAAGAATACGCTTTATTGAAAATAATGTTAATGAAATTGGGAACGAGTCTAAGAATAGTATAAATGACTATTACGGTAAATTAAAAGAGAGGATTACCGAATTATTAGATGACAGTAAGATAAGTGAGGAAAGACTTAATTTAGAGCTGGCGCTTATTGCCGATAAGGCAGATATTACCGAGGAAAGCGTGAGGTTAAAAAGTCATCTTAAATTTTTTATAGAGTGTATTAAAAAGGAAGCTGAGCCGGGCAGAAAGTTAAACTTTTTATGCCAGGAAATGAACAGGGAAGCTAACACAATTTCCTCTAAATCTATCTCAATATCAATTACACATAAAGTTGTGCTTATTAAAGAAGAGATAGAGAAGATAAGAGAACAGATTCAAAATATTGAGTGATAATTGCAGACTGGAAAAGGAGAGATAATAGCTGTTTCGGCTCCAAGCGGGGCTGGAAAAACTACAATTGTAAAGCAAATTTTAAAACAATATCCTGAAATTGTCTTCTCCGTTTCTGCAACTACAAGACCTAAAAGAGCTGTAGAGACTGATGGAGTTGAATATTATTTCATCACCGAAAATGAGTTTGTTGAAAAAATTGGAAATGATGAGTTTGTAGAATGGGAAAAATTTTATGATTATTATTACGGAACATTCAAAAAGACAGTTGATAATTGCGTTAACGAAAGAAAAACAATAATTTTGGAGCTTGATGTTAAAGGTGCTCTTGCATTAAAAAAAATATACCCGGAGGCGTATCTTATTTATATTATGCCTCCAAGTTACGAGGAGCTGATAAAAAGATTAAAGGATAGGCAGACTGAGAGTAGCGGGGACTTTAAAAAAAGAGTTGAGAGAGCAAAAATGGAATTGAGTCTTAAGGATAAATTTGATTATCTTATAGAGAATAAAGATTTAAAAAAAGCAACTAAAGAAACATCGGAATTAATACAAAAAATAACCAAACAGGAGAATTGAATAATGCAAATAGAAACAATTGATTTAAGATCTTTTGATGAAAAGGCGGATAATATTTACGAAGCAATTATTGTAAGTGCAAAAAGAGCACGCCAGATAAATGATGAGAATAAAATTGAGTTTAATGCTCTTATCAGTACCATCCCAACGGTAGCAAGCGAAGATGAAAATGAAGATATTGAGAATCCTGCACAGTTAAAAATTGCACTTACAATGGAAGCAAGGGAAAAACCTCATATCCAATCAATTAAAGAATTTTTGAATGGAGAGATTGAGTACAATTACAAAGATTAATACTTAAACATTTTTGTTTTAATTTTTTAATGATCCGGCTAAGTGCCGGATTTATTTTTTAAAAGTATCGCTTACTGTTTTATGCAAAAAGATCCTCTATCAGGTAAGAAAATTCTGCTCGGAATAACCGGCTGCATTGCAGCTTATAAAGCTTGTTATATTATCCGGGATTTAAAGAAACGAGGTGCCGAAGTAAAAGTAGTAATGACTCCCTCAGCAACTGAATTTATAACCCCGCTTACTCTTGCTTCACTTTCCGGTAACGATGTAGTTGTTCACACATTTCCACCATCAAACAAAACTGGTACAGCACTAAGCACATGGCATATCGGTTATGCACTATGGGCAGATCTTATGCTTATTGCTCCTGCAACTGTAAATACAATTGCTAAAATTGCGCATGGATTTGCGGATAATGCTTTAACAACTTTGGTAACTGCTTTAAGAGCACCATTAATTATTGCTCCGGCAGCCGATGTTGATATGTATAAAAACAGGATAACGCAAGAAAATTTTAAACGTCTTGAATTTTTTGGGTACTATATTATTTATGCCGAGGAGGGCGAGCTGGCTAGCGGACTGGTTGGAGAAGGACGGCTTGCTGATACAAACAAAATTATTGATTCGGTTGAGATTGTTTTATCAGGTTATTCAAAAGATCTTACAGGTAAAAAAATATTGGTTTCTGCCGGACCTACTTATGAAGATATTGACCCCGTAAGGTATTTGGGAAATCGTTCATCAGGAAAGATGGGATTTGCTCTTGCAAAAGCAGCTTTTTTAAGAGGTGCAGAAGTAACACTTATTTCTGGTCCTTCTAACGAAATTTATTATCCTGAAATAAATCTTATAAAAGTAAGAACAGCACAAAATATGTTCACTGCACTAAAGAAAGAACTGCAGAAAAATGATATATTGATAATGGCTGCAGCCGTTGCTGATTACAAACCGGCAAGAGTTTCAAATAAAAAAATTAAAAAAAGTGATAAACTCCCTGTTCTTAAACTTGTTGAAACTACCGATATTTTATTAAGCTTAAATTCAAAAGGGAAAACTGTTGTTGGGTTTGCGTTGGAAACAAATAACGAATTAGCCAACGCAAAGAAAAAATTGAAAGAGAAAAACCTGGATATGATTATTCTTAATTCCTTAAAGGAAAAGGGAACAGGCTTTGAGGGTGATACGAACAAGGTTACTATTCTAAGAAAAGAAGGAAAGGCGGTAAAGCTTCCGCTTCAATCAAAATTCCAGGTTGCAAACAAAATCCTTTCAGAAATAAACAAGTTTAAATATCATAATTAATCCACGGATTTTAGAGACTGTGCGAAAATTATATGTCAAATTTAAGAACTCATCCCCAACCGCTTCTCTTAAAAAGAGAAGGGGCTAAAATAAGTAGTTTCTTCAGTTTTTTAAAAGTCCCTCTCTTAGTAAGAAAAGGATTTAGGGTGAGTTTGTTATTTTTCACACAAGCTCTTTATTCGTTGGAAATACTTACCAAATGAACAATCCACAAAAAAAACAGATTACCGAAGCTCTAAAAGACCAGAAAGAAATTTTTGGGGACGAGTTGTTTATGACCAATTCAAAAAAAACTAAAACTCCTTATAAAAGTAAAAAAGTAAAAGTAACCGAGAAGGATTTATTTCCTGCTGAAAAGGAACCGTGGGAATCTGCAGTTACACTTAAAGACCTGGAAGCACAAATAAACAACTGCACAAATTGTGTTCTACATAAGGGAAGGAATAAATTTGTATTTGGCAGCGGCAACCCAAATGCAGATGTAATGGTCGTAGGCGAAGGACCGGGTGCGGAAGAGGATAAGCAGGGATTGCCCTTTGTCGGCAGAGCGGGGCAGCTTTTAACTGATATGCTTAGAGC
>JAZGGS010000214.1:0-2193 GCA_036480595.1 Ignavibacteriaceae bacterium | reverse complement strand
TTGTGCGTTTGCTCAGTTTGATATAGAAAAGAAAATCAAAAAAAAGTTGGAGAGAGAAGCTGAGAAAGAAATTGATAAAGGCATTGATAAGGGTTATGAAGAAACAAAAGACGTAATAATAAATGGTAATGAAGAAAAAGGTGAAGATGCAAAAGATAATGAAAGAACCGAGAAAGATAATACTAATGTTGATTCTGATACCAATGACAAATCCGATCAGATATCGCCAGACAAAGAGTCAAAAACAGAATTCAAAGTCTGGTCTAAATACGATTTTGTGGCTGGCGAAAAAATAATTTTTGAAGATGATCTTGCAGGAGAAGAAAGCGGCGAGTTTCCTTCCCGCTGGGATTTGCTAAGCGGCAGCGCCGAAATTGCCTCATTGGGTGGAGAAACTATTATTCACTTAACACACAATAATTCTATTATCCTTCCTTTAATGAATAAAAAGAATTTTCTTCCTGAAGTTTTTACAATGGAATTTGATATCTTTTTCGAAGAAGATGGAGCAACCCGATCAGACATTTACAAAATTAGATTTTATGAAGGAACAAACAATTCTGCTACGGTTGACGGCAAGAAAATTACACCAATTGAAATTAGGTGGAACGATGTGAAATTAGGAAAGTTCGGTGGTAAAACAACATCATATGCTGAAGAGCAAAAGAACTGGCAGCCGAAGTGGAAACACATTGCTGTTGCGTTCAATAAAAGATCGCTAAAATTATATATGAATGAGGAACGGGTTCTAAACATTCCCAATTTAGGCTTTAAACCAAAGATGTTTTCTATCGGCGGGCATTTCGATGAACGCCACATAAAAATGAGTTCAATAAAAAATATCAGGGTGAACGGGGGTGGCAAAAAATTATATGATAGAATACTGGCAGATGGGAAGTTTATTACACGCGGTATTTTATTCGAGATTAACAAAGCAACTATTAACGGTGAATCTATGGGGACAATAAATGAAATTGTTAAGCTTATGAAGAAACATCCGGATCTAAATTTTAGAATTGAGGGGCATACGGACAGCGATGGTGAAGAATCATTTAACCAAAAATTGTCTGAAGACCGTGCAGCTGCAGTAAAAGCTATGCTTGTTAAGCTGGGTATTGATCTATCACGATTGGAATCAAAAGGATGGGGTGAAAGCAAACCTGTAAGCGAAAACTCAACCCCAGAGGGCAAAGCTAATAACCGGAGAGTGGAGTTTATTAAAATTTAAGCTTTGAATGATACTAAGTTTTTACTTTGACAAGTTTTTAATCAACTAATTATTTAATCACAATTTGAGGAGAAGGAAAAAAATGAAAAAAATTCTTCTATTTTTAACGGTTGCAAGCTGCTCTGCCCTTGCGCAGATAACCATAACCAGTAGTGATGTAGCTAATATGTTTGCTGTTGGCAACAGTACAACAATACACGAAGACACTTTACAATTAAGTGCTGATATAGGCTCAACCGGCGGAGGTAATAGCTGGGATTTCACAATGTTAGTATCCAATTTATCGGTTAGCTTAGAAAGTGTTGATCCTGCAACAACACCCTATATCGGTGATTTTACCGGAGCGAATATTTCAACACATAGTGTTAGTAACATAGGTGGAGCAACTACCGAGATTTGGTCATACTCTACGTTAAATGGGACTTTTGACAATTTGGGAAATGCAGTCACTACAACTTTAGTACCCGGCTTTGTAACTACAATTAAGAATGATCCATACAGACGACAGTATGAACATCCAATGACCATTAATTCGCAATGGTCACATGGTTTTACGCTAAATCTTTTTATAAATGGTAGTCTGATAAATTCATCAAGCGTTTCAATAAGTGCGCTTGTTGATGCATATGGAACTATGACTATACCTGGTGGTGCTAGTTTTGATGCTCTAAGAATTAGAAATGAACAAACTATTAGCGGTATGACAAGTGTTAGTTATTCCTTTATAGCAAGGAATGGTGCACAGGTTAGTGTTTCTGCAGTAGATGCAAACCCTCCAACTAGCGGGACAATTAATGTGAACGGAACAAGTTATAATGGAGCTCTTACAACTACTGGGGTTGAACAAATAAGCGGTTTGCCGGAGGATTATTCTTTAAGCCAGAATTACCCTAACCCATTTAACCCGACAACAACAATTGAATTCTCAATTCCCCAGGCTTCATACGTAACTTTGGAAGTGTTTA
>JAZGGS010000213.1:0-2195 GCA_036480595.1 Ignavibacteriaceae bacterium | reverse complement strand
TTGTGCGTTTGCTCAGTTTGATATAGAAAAGAAAATCAAAAAAAAGTTGGAGAGAGAAGCTGAGAAAGAAATTGATAAAGGCATTGATAAGGGTTATGAAGAAACAAAAGACGTAATAATAAATGGTGGTGATGAAGAAGGTGAAGATGCAAAAGATAATGAAAGAACCGAGAAAGATAATACTAATGTTGATTCTGATGAAAAAGACATATCCGATCAGATATCGTTAGACAAAGAGTCAAAAACAGAACTCATAGTCTGGTCCAAATACGATTTTGTTGCCGGCGAAAAGGTAATTTTTGAAGATGATCTTTCAGGAGAAGAAAGTGGTGAGTTTCCTTCCCGGTGGGATTTGCTAAGCGGCAGTGCCGAAGTTGCTTCACTAGGTGGAGACAATGTTATTCACTTAACACACAATAATTCTATCGTCATTCCATTAATGGATAAACAAGATTTTCTCCCAGAAGTTTTTTCTATAGAATTTGATCTATTTTTTGAAGAAGATGGGACAACCCGATCAGATATTTACAAAATTAGATTTTATGAAGGAACAAACAATTCTGCTACCATTGATGGCAAGAAAATTACACCAATTGAAATTAAGTGGAACGACGTAAAATTAGGAAAGTTCGGTGGTAATACAACAGAATATACCGAGGAAAAAAAGAACTGGCATCCAAAGTGGAAACATATTGCTATCGCGTTTAATAAAAGATCACTGAAATTATATATGGATGAAGAACGTTTGTTAAACATTCCAAACTTAGGCTTCAAACCGAAGATGTTTTCTATCGGCGGTCATTTTGATGAACGATATATCAAAATGAGTTCTATAAAAAACATCAGGGTGAATGAGGGTGGTAAAAAATTATACGATAGAATACTGGCAGAAGGCAAATTCGTTACACGCGGAATTTTATTCGATGTTAACAAAGCCACCATTAATGGCGAATCAATGGGTACAATAAATGAAATTGTTAAGCTGATGAACAAACATCCTGATTTAAATTTTAGAATTGAAGGGCATACGGACAGTGATGGTGAAGAATCATTTAACCAAAAATTATCTGAAGATCGTGCGGCTGCAGTAAAATCTATGCTTACAAAATTGGGTATCGCTTCATCACGATTAGAATCAAAAGGATGGGGTGAAAGCAAACCAGTAAGCGAAAACTCAACACCGGAAGGTAAAGCTAATAACCGGAGAGTGGAGTTTATTAAAATTTAAGCTAAAAATAACTATAAAATAGTTATACGTATTAAAGTTTCTTAATAAATAATTATTTAATCACAACTTGAGGAGAAGGAAAAAATGAAAAAATTTCTATTGTTTTTTGCGGTAGCAAGCTGCACTGCACTTGCGCAGATAACCATAACCAGTGGTGATGTAGCTAATATGTTTGCGGTGGGCAACAGTGTTACAATCCACACAGACACTTTACAATCAAGTGTGGATATTGGTTCACCGGGTGGAGGCAATAACTGGGATTTTACGATGCTGCAATCAAATTTAACAGTTAGCTTAGAAAGTGTTGATCCGGCTTCAACACCATATATTGGTGATTTCCCAGGCGCAAATATTTGCACTTACAGTTTGGGTTCTGCAGGAGGTGACCAAATAGAAATCTGGTCATACTCAATACTGAATGGAACATTTGATAATTTAGGTAATGCAATGATAATTAGTTCACAGCCAGGTTTTCTTGTTGAAATAAGAAATGACCCTTACAGGCGAACGTTTGAACATCCAATGACCATTAATTCACAATGGTCACATCCATTTACACAAACAATGTGGGTTAATGGTACCCCGCTGATTCCATCAAGTGTTACATTAAGTGCAGTTGTTGATGCATATGGTACTATGACTATACCTGGTGGTGCTAGTTATGAAGCTTTAAGAATTAGGGATGAAATAACTATTAGTGGATTAACAATGGTTAGTTACAATTTCGTTGCTAAAAATGGTGCACAAGTTAGCGTTTTTGCCGTAGATGCAAACCCTCCAACTAGCGGTGCTATTAACGTAGACGGAACTAGCTATAATGGTGCACTTACAACTACTGGAGTTGAACAAATAAGCGGTTTGCCGGAGGATTATTCTTTAAGCCAGAATTACCCTAACCCATTTAACCCGACAACAACAATTGAATTCTCAATTCCCCAGGCTTCATACGTAACTTTGGAAGTGTTTA
>JAZGGS010000212.1:0-3049 GCA_036480595.1 Ignavibacteriaceae bacterium | reverse complement strand
CTCCTTCATCATCTGCATGGGTTTATGATTTTGTATTTACCGTAGCTGGAGTTAATCCTTACTATTGTTTTACTCATGGCGGTCCCGGCGGTGTGGGAATGTCAGGGATTATTACTGTGGAAGACCCCACAAGTGTTAAAGATGATGATATTACTGTTGAAGATTTTGAACTGAGACAGAATTATCCCAACCCGTTTAATCCTTCAACAAAAATCTCATTTGTTATTCCGGTTAGTGCAATTGTTAATCTTAAAGTCTTTAATATTTTAGGAAGCGAAATAGCTACACTTGTTAATGAAGACAAACCTGCGGGAAGTTATGAGGTTGTGTTTTCCGCCACAGGCGGTTCCGCCCCTGACGGAAATGCTTATACGCTTACAAACGGAATATATTTTTACTCGCTTACAGTAAACGGCAATACAGAAACTAAAAAGATGATTCTGCTTAAATAAAATATAAATTTAGTTTTATTTTTCAGGAAGGCAGGTTATACCTGCCTTTTCTGTATTTATCCCGGGATGTTTTTATGAAGAAACCGGCATCATTTAAAATATTTATAATTCTCATTTTCCTGTTTTCCGGTTTAACAGGTTTTATTAATTTTAAATCGGAAAATAATCACATAGTAAGTATGCAGGATAAAAAACTACAAAAAGCCATATTCGGTTCAGGTTGTTTCTGGTGCACCGAAGCAGTATTCGAACTTGTTGAAGGTGTTACAACAGTTGCTTCAGGTTATACCGGCGGTAATATTAAAAACCCTACTTACGAAGAAGTCTGCTCAGAAAAGTCCGGGCATGCAGAAGCAGTTCAGTTAACATTCGATCCGGAAATTATAAGCTACGATGAGCTGCTGGAAATATTCTGGAAGACACACGATCCTACAACATTAAACCGGCAGGGAAATGATGTGGGAACGCAGTACCGCTCGGTTATTTTTTATTACAGCGAAGAACAAAAACAACAAGCAGAAAAATATAAAGATGCACTTGATGAATCGGGTGCATGGGTAAACCCAATTGTTACACAAATTTCACCCGCAACAGAATTTTATAAAGCTGAAAATTACCACCAGGATTATTATTCCAGCAACCCCAACCAGGGTTACTGCACATTTATAATTACACCTAAAGTTGAAAAATTTAAGGAAGTATTTAAAGATAAACTGAAAGAGAAATAAAAAACGCAGCCTTTAAGCTGCGTTCATTATAAAAGAAATAGAACATAAAAACTAATCTTCGTCTTTTCGAATTAACGGAATGGTTGACATCCTAATAACATCTATAAGTGCAGCTATCCTGTTATCGATCTGAAAAAATTTGCCAACCACGGTTGCAGGAAGCTCATCTAACATTTTATTTATGTACACTTCCTTTGTATCAAGTGTCTTTTGATTTAACTCGATGGACCTGTTGATTAAATCCTTTGTAGTTTCATCGTCTAAAGCATAGTAGTCTAGCATATAATCTTCAATAATTTTTAATCTTTCATCAACAATAGCATCATAAGCAGCATCATACTCATCGTACAGCGGCCAGAAAACGTTTGCCTGTTCAGCGGTTAGTTCAAGGTTTTCTTCTACAATTTTTCTGGATTCAGCCTGGATATCCTTTTTGATCAACTCAATATAATCAGCTTCAAAATGTTCAATTTGTGAGTAACCAATTGCACAAGCAAAAAACAAGATTAGGATTGTTAATTTCTTCATAGTCATCTCCGTTATGTTTTGTTCTTATTTAATGAACCGTTTCAAATTCTTCAACCTAAAATATCAAATAGGTTTGGTTTTGCAAAATGATGAAAATAAAAATACTTTTCCGCCCGCAACATTTTTTACAGAAAAAAGCTGCCCGGTTATAAAATATTTTTGTGATCTGCATCAAATTGGTTACTGTTTGATAAGAGTTAATCATTTTATATTTTGCTTTATTACCTTAATGGTTTAAGCTAATAAATTATTTTCAGGAGAAAATTATGGCAGAGATGACAAAATTCTGGTACCTAGAAAACTTTAATCTCTTTAAAGAATTAAACCAGGAAAGCATGAAAGAACTAGGCCGGATAACTTCCATGCAGGAAATTGCAAAAAACCAACCGATCTATTTTCCGCGGGAACCTTCGAGCTCACTTTTTTTCCTGAAAAAAGGAAGGGTTAAGCTTACTAGAATTTCCGGGGATGGAAAAGAGATGATACTAGCCCTTGTAAACATGGGCGAGGTATTTGGTGAGATGGCTTACCTTGGCGAAGGGGAAAGAAATGAATTTGCAACCGCTTTAGATGACTGCATTGTTTGTGCAATTAATAAAGATGAGTTTAAAAGTTTTGTTGAACAGAACCCGGAACTTAATTTAAAGATGACCAGGCTGATAGGTTTGAAATTAAAGCGCTACTCCGAAAGAATTGAAGGGCTGGTATTTAAAGATGCCGAACAAAGAGTGGCTTCCTTTATTTTGAAACTTGCAGATGAGAACGGCAAAAAGATTGGGGACGAAATTTTTGTAAAACCGTTCCTTAAACACCAGGACATTGCAGAGCTTACAGCTACTTCACGCCAGACGGTTAATTCCATTCTTACAGATTTAAGGCAGAAGAGGGTGATAAACTTCGACAGGAAGAAACTGATTGTTATGAAACGTGATGAGCTTGTAAAGAAAATCGGTTAAGAAAACTTCTGTCATCCTGCAGACAGCAGCCCTGGCTTTTGATAGCTACCTTTCTGTATATGAACATTACTCTTTTTGTAACAAAAAATTGTCCCGCCTGCAAGCGTGTAAAAGCGCAGGTTGAATGGCTGCTGGGAAACAGGAAAGATATAAATTTAACTGTGGAAGATTTGCAGGAAAACCGCCCGGAAGGAATTGTAATTGTGCCCGCCCTTTTTATTGACGATGAGTTATATTCTTACGGTGAAATTGATGAAATAAAGTTTTTGGAGAGGGTTGGGGATACTAAATCGATAAAATAAAAAAAGCCCCGCATTTGCAGGGCTTCACCATTGGAGAGCATCCATGGTTCCTCATAGCTGCAGGAGGGAGGTTACATCTTATT
>JAZGGS010000211.1:0-2107 GCA_036480595.1 Ignavibacteriaceae bacterium | reverse complement strand
GTTAATGTTCTCAAAGTGTAATTCCAGATCACAAAAGCAATAGCAGTGTTTATTACTGCAAGCCATAAAAGATAAATAATATTTTGCGTGCTTATTGGCGGAAGACCCTGGAGAACAATTCCAACTGCAAGAAGAAAAACGGAACCAAATCCCATACTTATAACCGTTACCACTAAAGGATTAAATTTTCCGGAACGGTTTATATCTCTGCCTAAAACTGCAGAAGAAGAGTTTGCCAGCACTCCAACTGTCATAACTATTAATCCAAGTGTTTGTGATTCACTTAAAGAGATTGGAAAGAAGTAAGTCGCAATCCCGACAATAAAAAGTATTACGCCGCCCCACTGAAGGATAGTTGGATATTCACGCAAGAAAAAGATTGCCATTACTGCAACAACAATCGGTGTAAAGTTCAACCATAAACTAACTGTTACAGCAGGAAGAAGCTCCAGTCCCATAAACATTGCTCCCTGTGTAAAAGCTATAAACAGCAAACCATATAAGCTGAGTTTTAACCAATCATTTCTGTTAAGAGTTTTAATTACTGCTTTGTTCTTTTTTGTAAAGGCAAGCGGAAGCAAGCATAAAAATGCAAGTGTGTATCTTAATCCCGCATAAGTTAAAGGCGGAATTTCAGCCAATCCCCATTTAATCAAAATAAAAGAGGTTGACCAGAGAAAGGTAACCAGCAGTGCGAGTAGAATAGCTTTTAGGTGAGATTGATGATTCACATCACAAATATATAAAGATTTTAATAAGTACACAGGTGACCGGTAAATGATATTTCTTATTGGAACTTACAATACATTTTACTTAATTTTAAATAGGATAGAGAGGCAGGAATTTATATGAGCTACATATTCAGATTTTTCCTGGTGATTGTTTTTATTGGCGCCTGCTCCGCGCAGGATGATAAGTATAAAAACGACCGGGAATCCATGGTGAAGCGGCAAATTGAGAACAGGGGTATCCATAACCAGCCAACTTTAAAATCCATGAGAACTGTCCTGCGTGATAAATTTGTTCCGCCAAATTTAATTGAAAGAGCTTACGATGACGGACCGCTACCTATTGGTTACGGGCAAACGATCTCGCAGCCATACATTGTTGCGTACATGACCGCAGCCATTGATCCTGAAAAAGAATTTAAAGTCCTGGAAATCGGAACCGGTTCCGGTTATCAAGCTGCAGTGCTTTCCGGAATTGTAAGTAATGTTTATACGATAGAAATTATAACAGAACTGTATAATTCCGCAAGTAAAAGATTAAGGAAATTTGGCTTCAGCAATGTTATTTGTAAAAATGCAGATGGTTATTACGGCTGGAAGGATTTTGCACCTTTTGATGCAATAATTGTAACTGCCGCAGCCGAGTACATTCCACCACCATTAATTAAGCAGCTTAAAGACGGCGGCAAAATGATCATCCCGGTTGGTTCGCCTTTCTTAAATCAAACTTTAATCATGGTTGAAAAAGATGGAGAAGATATAACCACCACTGCTTTGCTTCCTGTTCGTTTCGTTCCCTTTACGAGAGGAAATTGAATAACGATAATACATATCCTGCAAAACTATCCATTGCTATAGCTTTGCTTTCTGTTTCACTTATAGCTTTTGAACTAACTCTTATCCGGATACTTTCAATCGTTCAGTGGTATCATTTTGCATACATGGTTATTTCTGTAGCGCTGCTTGGCTTTGGTGCTGCAGGTACGTTTATAGCAGTCTTCAAAGAATCTCTTATTGAAAAAACAGAAATACTTTTACCGTGGCTGATGCTTTTTACCAGTCTGCTTATGTCTATTACAGTTACTATTTCCCAAACACCATTATTCAGTTTCGATTCATACAAACTTTTTTCCGATCTCTCTCATATTTGGAAACTTATTGCAACCTATATGATTTTTTTCTTTCCCTTCTTCTTCGGTGCTTTAGCAATCGGGTTGGCTTTTGTTAAATATGTAAACAGGATAGGAACACTTTACTCTGCAAATATGATTGGCTCGGGAGTTGGTGGTTTACTTGCTGTTCTTCTAATGTGGTGGTTTTTCCCTCAGAAGCTTCCCGCGGTGGTTTCAACACTTGCTTTTTTTGCTGCGGTGATAATT
>JAZGGS010000210.1:0-2331 GCA_036480595.1 Ignavibacteriaceae bacterium | reverse complement strand
TTACTCAACATATCATTGACGGAAACAGGTTTTAGCTCTAATCTGGGGAATCTTGCAAACTGTAGATATTCTTCGCTTATTTCTGTTAATCTATCAATTTCTTTCATAATCGATTGAATCATATCGTCAGCATCTTTTGTTCTGCCCCCATTATAACTGCTAATCTCATCATGTAACAACTCTGTATTTAAACTGATTGAACTTAATGGGTTTTTTATTTCATGAGCAACCTTGGCAGACATTTCACCAATAGCCGCTAAACGTTCTGAATGCAATAGTTGCATTTCTAATTTCTTCCTCTCTGTGATATCATGGCTTGTTAAAACAGTACCCCAAAATTTACCATCATTATCATGCACAGCAGAATAAGTATTATACAAATAACCGTTTTTAGTCTTTATTTCCTGGTGTTGTGATGCCTTAATTCCTTTTCTGGACTTTTCAGTAATTTTTGCCCCTGCCGCGCCAATATAATAACTCAGATTGTCTTTTATTGATTTACCAATTATTTCTTCTCTTTTCATCTTCCATGTCCTCTCGACCGCCTTGTTGCACATAGTTACCCTATCACTGGGATCTATAAACACTACACCCTCAGCCATATTTTCTATCGTGGACTTAATCTCAAACAACACATCATCCCCGCTTTTTCTTAACCTATCCATTATTGAAGTAACGAAATACACTGAAATAAAGATTGTACTTGCAAGTGCAAAGAATATACCCAATATGTATCCTTCAGAATGCCAGATTTCCTTGCCGGGTGCAAAAACAGAAAACATATTTAAATGTTGATGTGGTATTACAGAATGATATTCCAGCAATATCATTAAAGCAAAAAGACATGTAGCAAATGCAGCCTGCAGATAACTATATATTTTTTCAAGCAGTATCCCCGCTATTATTACGTGGAACAAGAAATATAATATAAACGGATTCTCAATACCACCTCCAAAGTATATTAGACATGTTAAGGATACAAGGTCCCACATGATTTGTATTCCGGCATGTCTCTGGACAATCACATACTTCTTCGTTCTAAGAACCCTTGTGTAGTATAAAAAACCAGCATTAATTGATCCTAAAACAATTCCGATAACGTACAGCGGCGCAACCCATGACACTACATTAAAAACGCTGCTGGCAATATAAGTCGTGATAAACAAGCCCAGAATTGCAATCCAGCGTAATCGGATCAGCCAGTGTATACGTTCAATTAATTCCGCTTTTTTTGAGGTTTCCTTAAACATTTATATATAGTCCATTTAGTCCTGAATTATATTAAAAAACACGCACAATATCAAGTATTCATCAAATCTGGTAATGCATTCTTTTCCCTGTAAAAAAAATTTGCCTATGTTAACTAATTAGTATAAAACAGGTTAGCATTATGTTTTACTATTGACTTAAATACGACGCCTATTTATGATATAAAAACAATTAAGTTAATAAGACCTTCTTATATTAATAGTTAGTACTTTTCTACCATTTAGAACAGGAGAAATGATATGGCTGACCCTGCTAGCGATAAAGAAATTCTGGTAGTTGCATCCAAGATCAAAAAGTACGTCCGCTCGATAGCTGGAATGAGTACGTCGGCTAACGTTTTACCAAAGTTGTCTGACACCATTCGCAGTTTGTGTAATCAGGCAATCGAGAATTCAAGAGCAGATGGCCGCAAAACCGTAATGGATAGGGACTTTACGTAAGGAGATAGTATGGTTTTACGTTCTCTGGATAAATATCGCGATACAGGTCTGCTCATTCTACGAGTAGGCATTGGTATCATGTTTATGGGCCATGGACTGCCCAAGTTAATCGCCGGCCCGGAAAAATGGTTGATTCTCGGTGGAACTATGAATGCTTTGGGAGTTGACTTTGCGCCAATGGCCTGGGGCTTCATGGCGGCATTTTCAGAATTTGCAGGCGGACTACTGTTGGTATTGGGATTTTTTACCCGGCCGGCCTGCTTCTTCCTGTTTGCGACTATGATAGTGGCAATATCCACGCACATCAGCAAGGGTGACCCATTCCTCAAGTATTCTCATGCGATGGAAGCTGGGATTCTCTTCTTGAGCTTGATCTTTATCGGCCCGGGAAAGTACTCCCTGGACAATCTAATCAGGCCTATCAAAAGAATTACCTGATTACTGAACATATACAAAGCGACTATTTAAAAATATCTTTTCAGTAATCCTTCAAGGGTTCTTGCATGGCGGCCCTCATCTCTTGAGGATTCATCGAATAAATCGTGTGCTTCATCTATTCCAATCTCTTTAGCCTTTATGGCCGCTTGTCGTTTACCCTTGTTAGCGCCCTGTTCACCCGCCA
>JAZGGS010000209.1:0-5494 GCA_036480595.1 Ignavibacteriaceae bacterium | reverse complement strand
TGTCGTCATATTCAAGTAATCTTTTTCTTATCGCAAAGTTATTTTCTTCAACTTTTTTCTGCGCACGCTCAACCGATTTTGTAATCATAGGCTGCTGGATAACTTCGCCTTCCTTTATTCCCATTTTTTCCATCCCGGTTGCAATCCGGTCACTTCCAAAGAGCCGCATAAGATCATCTTCAAGAGAGAGATAAAATTTTGTTGTTCCGGGATCTCCCTGTCTTCCCGAGCGGCCTCTAAGCTGCCTGTCAATTCGTCTTGATTCATGTCGTTCAGTACCAAGAATATAAAGTCCGTCCTTCTCCACTACACCTGCGCCAAGTTTTATATCAGTTCCACGTCCAGCCATATTTGTAGCAATTGTAACCGCACCAATTTCGCCGGCGTGTGCAACAATTTCTGCTTCACTCTGATGCTGCTTTGCATTAAGAACATTATGTTTAAAGCCAATCCTCTTTAACATCCTGCTGATTGTTTCCGAAACTTCAACAGAAGTTGTACCAACCAGTACAGGTCTTCCCTCTTTTCTAAGCTCTTGTATCTCTTCAATAACCGCATTGTATTTTTCGCGCTTGGTTTTAAAGATTGCATCATCATCGTCTTCACGAGTTAGTGGCTTGTTACTTGGAATTACAACAACTTCAAGTTTATAAATTTCAAAGAACTCACCCTCTTCAGTTTCCGCTGTACCGGTCATGCCTGCAAGTTTATTGTACATCCTAAAATAATTCTGAAGAGTAATTGTAGCCAGTGTTTGGGAATCGCGCTGTACTTTAACATTTTCCTTGGCTTCAATTGCCTGGTGAAGCCCGTCGCTGTATCTTCTGCCCGGAAGAACACGACCTGTAAACTCATCAACAATGGCAATTTTTCCATCTTCGGTAATAACGTACTCATCATCTTTTTCAAAAAGAGTGTACGCTTTTAACAACTGGTGAATAGTATGGATCCTGTCGCTTGCTGCAGAGTATCTGCTGTAAAGTTCATCTTTAAGTCTTACTTTTTCCTTTTCATCTATACTTGCATCATTTTCAAACTTGCTTACTTCTGTTCCAAGATCGGGCAGAATAAAATAATTTTTCTCCATCCCGGTTCCCTGTGCAAGTTCTACTCTTCCTTTTTCAGTTAAGTCAATTGTGTTATTCTTTTCATCAATAACAAAAAAGAGTTCGTCATCAATTATATACATGTTCTTACTTTTTTCGCGCAAGTAATCAAGCTCGGTATCAAGCATCAGTTTTTTATAAGTGGGGTCGCTTGTTATTTTAATAAGTTTGTTACTTTTAGGCAGCCCCCTAAAAGCCCTGAACAAAAGAACGCCGGCAGAAGCGACATCTCCATCTCCATTCAGCATTTTTTCTGCTTCCTGCAAAATAGCGGCAACAAAATTTTTCTGCTTCCGGTAAAGCCGGTCAATTTTAGGTTTCATTTCGTTGAATTGATGATCATCAACATCAACCGGACCGGAGATAATGAGGGGGGTTCTTGCTTCATCAATTAATACTGAATCAACTTCATCCACAATAGAGTAATTATGCCCGCGTTGTACCTGTCCTTCTTTTTCAATCGCCATATTATCGCGTAGGTAATCGAAGCCGAATTCGTTATTGGTTCCGTAAGTTATATCTGCACTGTATTGTTCCTGACGTTGCTGTGGATCCATAGTGTTAAGTATACAGGAAACGGTAAGCCCGTGAAATTTAAAAATTTCACCCATCCATTCACTATCTCTTTTTGCAAGGTAATCATTAACAGTTACAAGGTGGCAGCCCCTGCCTGAAAGCGAGTTAAGATAAAGAGGTAAAGTTGCAACCAGAGTTTTTCCTTCGCCGGTAGCCATTTCTGCAATTTTACCCTGGTGGAGTATAACTCCGCCCATTAACTGAACATCATAAGGAACCATATCCCAGGTAATTTTATTTCCAGCGACTGTCCAGTTTTTTCCAAGCAGTCTTTCGCATGTTGCTTTAATCACTGCAAAAGCTTCGGGTAAAAGCTGGTCTAGAATTTCTTCATACTCCTCGCTAAGCTGTTCATTTAATTCATCTATATCATCGTATGTAGCGTGCCTGTCAAATTCTTCATCAGTTTGAAGTTTGGCTTTTAACTCGTCAATTTTTTTTCTTATCTCTTCAGTATGCTGCTCTATTTTCTCTTTAAATTCGGCGGTTTTTGCTTTAAGCTGTTCATCCGAAAGATTTTTAATCTTTTCATACTCTTCATTTATTTCTTCAACAATCGGCCATAGATCTTTAATACCCTTTTCGTGTTTATCGCCGAATACCTTTTTTAGTATTTTTAGCATATTTTAATTATTCTTCATTAATAAAAAGCAAATAAAGTTAAATATAGATGATTTGAATTGCAATTTAAGAAAAATTGCTTAGAAAGGGTTGTTACCAAAAATGAGTAAATGTTTTAAGATTATAGTTGAATTGGAGTTGGATATTGAGGAAATTTGGAATGTTAAACTAATGGATTTAATGGTTATACAGCAAGAATCAATATGAAAAAAATAATTTATTTTTTTGTATTGTTAATTCTTTACTCTTGTAATAAGGAGACACCTACTGAGATAGAAATTATTGAAGCCATTACAAAAGATACTCTCAATAGAGAAATAATGGATGATATTTTTCTTTTTGTTGATTCATTAAAAGATGTGTATACACTAGATGAATATATTCTTGCTAGTGTTCACCTAAAAAATGAAAATAATCCTTCCGGTTTACCTATTTATATTGGTAACTGGCCACCCTTTTTAGCTTGGAGATTTAAAAATTCAGAAGGGGATTTAATTAATATTGGACCTCTAGTTATTGGTGGAGCTGTATATAATGATACATTAAAAATAGGTGAAAAAATAGTAGAGGATATAAAATGGTTTCAAAATATTTATGATGATAATGAAATGTACAGTGGATTAAAGGCATTTACTGGAGATTATATCCTTGAGATAATTTTTAGAGGAATTAATTATAATATTTATCCCCATTTGATAAAGTACTTTACAATATCTGAGGTTGGCGATCCATTATCCCATCATTTATTTAGAGATTATGATTCGGAGGATACAGTAAAGATTGATTTTGTGTTACGGAACAGAATAAATTCTCAAATAGAACTGAATACTACATCTGATTCTTGTGGAATTTATCTAATCAAAGAGATTTATAATCAAGATCCGGATACTGTTTTTACACACAAATTTTTTCTCGATCAGTCAACTTACAATCTCGAATCTTTGTCAGATAATGTTCTTTATGAGTTTAGATACTTGGAACAAGATTTTATAAATCAAGGAATATCGGGTGCTTTTGATATAGTTATTAAACTTAATTTCGAGGAGAGAATAATAATATCAAGTAATTTATTATTTATTTTGTAAATGTTATATAACCATCACACCAACCCGCAAAGTGTTGTGGAGAGTTAGGTCTTAATTCCTACTAACTATCTTCCTTTCCACAAAAAGTGATAACAAACCGATTTATACTTAAATTTGAGTAATAATTGATTATTCAAATTTAACAACTCGGTTCATTGCGCTTACTTAAACTTTCAGACGATTTTGTAAAAAAGATTGCGGAGATATCGGCAGGTAATCTTCCTTCCGCCGTAATGGAAGACCTGCTCAACTTAATTGAAAGTGAAATTGAAAATCATTTTTTCACCCACTCATCCGAATCGAACCTGCTTAGAATAATCCAGGGAATGTTCGACAGGATATCCTTCCTGAATGAATGTGTCAGATATCCCCACTACGTAGAGATACTGGTGAATATTTCCGTTAATAGTAATTATTTAACCGACATACTGGTTATTAACCCGGAATATTTTTACTGGGTGGTTAATCCTTCCATACTGGAAAGCAGATTGGAAAACCGCGCATTCCTGAAAGAAGTTAAAGATACTATGGAACGGTATAGATCTTTTAATGCAAAGGTACATGCTCTCAAATCGATAAAAAGGAAAGAGCTGCTAAGAATTGGATTAAAAGATATTTATAGCAAAACAAACTTAATAGAAATAACAGAAGAGCTCTCCATCCTCGCCTCAACACTGATTTCAGAATTATTTGATCTATGTTATAAAGAAACACTGGCTAAAAATAACATTATTAAAACCGGCAGGCGTTACTGCATAGTTTCACTTGGAAAGCTCGGCGGCAACGAACTTAATTACAGTTCCGATACCGACCTGGTTATATTTTACGATAAAGAGAGCAAGCTGAACAACAAGAAATTTTACAGCGAAATTCTTACTGAAACTATTCATCTTTTTTTACAGAGCGCAGCTCCGGCTGAAGCAGGACTTTTATACAGAATTGATTTAAGATTAAGACCTGACGGAAGGAACTCTCCCTTATGCCGGAGTGTTAATGAATATCTTAACTATTATGAAAGCAGGGGCGAAGACTGGGAAAGACAGATGCTTATTAAAGCTGAATTTCTAGGCGGCAGTAAAAAACTTTTTGAAAAATTTATCTCCTACCTTGCACCTTTTATCTATCCTCATACACATATTTCTTCTCCCATCGAGCAGATAAAAAAACTAAAATTAGAGATTGAAAGAAAATTAAGAGATGAAGAAAATATAAAATTAACTCCCGGCGGAATTAGAGATATAGAGTTTTCAGTACAGGCGCTGCAGCTTTTAAACGGTGGTAAAAATAAAGAGATACGAATGGGTAACACTCTTAACGCACTTAATGAACTTAAGAAAGCATCTCTTCTAACAAAAAAAGAGAAAGAGACTTTTGAAACCGCGTACATTTTATACAGGAAGATTGAACATTTTCTTCAACTGATGAATAATGCTCAAACGCATGTCGTTCCGCAGGATGGAGAGACTGCAGAAAAGCTAATTTATTTTCTAGGATTTGAAAGTCCAGCTAAATTCAAAAAAATATTAAATGAAAAAAGAATTTCTGTAAGGAAGATTTATGACTCAATTTTAAGTAAAAAGGATAATAAAAAATTTGCAGACCATAATCTTGATGAATTAAATTTTGCTGATCCGGGCAGGGCTGCTAAAAACTTTTTATACCTTCAGGAAGGAAAAGGATTAATCGGTGTACGCAGGTTCGATAAAAAATCAGCAGAATCATTTAAGACAATTGAACAGGAAATAATAAGATATCTTAAAACTTCCTCGTTCCCGGATAAACTCCTTGATAATTTTGTAAGAATAATACGGCAAGCAGAATTTCCATCAATCTGGTACAACGAATTTAAAGAGAGCAAGTTCTTAAATATCTTCTTAATTATTTGTGAATATTCACAGCGATCAGTTGATCTTTTTGCAGAAGATAAAGAACTGAGGGATTTCTTTTTAAGCCGTGGATTCTTAAAAAAGATAAATTTAAAGTACGCCGCCGATTACAGTGTGAAGAAAATATTGTTCACACTTTCTACTCAATGCACTCTTGGGTTAATATCCCGGCTAAAAACTTCCGATTTGTTAAGTAAAATAATAAGAGAAAAAATTAAAG
>JAZGGS010000208.1:0-2361 GCA_036480595.1 Ignavibacteriaceae bacterium | reverse complement strand
TTTTATACTGTCGATTTACAAAATGTGCTTTTGGTGGCGGTTTTTATAAGAAACGCAGTAATATGGTATATTGAAGCCTGTAAATTTTTATCAAATACAAGTGATAAATATCTTAAAGCTCTCTTTTTCTTATTTGCTTTTGCTATTTGATATTTGGTTGTGATGGCTACAATTCTCATAATTGATAATTTTTCTTCCAGTTTTAAAATATCATCCAGATTAATAGAAATGCATCTATAATCCTCCGCATTTTTATTGTCTGTTACTGCCAGATTTGCTGAACTCCCGTTCATCGTAAACTTAAAATCAACACTATTACCCTTTGAATGAAAGAACCTAAATATGATTTTTTTGCCAAGAGGTTTCAATATACCCGAAATTTTACAGTTTACATCTTTTAAGTTGCTTGTAACAAGTGTGTGTAGGTATTCAAACATGTAATCCTTTAAATCAAGAATATTATTTCTGTTATCATTCTTTTCTATAATGGTAACAAATATTAAACGAAAAATCGTATTTTGAACAATATCTAAAATAGTGCGGTCTTGGGAATAAGTATCTACGCCATAAAATTTTCCCCAACAATAGACAGCCGCCTTTTTAAGAGTTTTCAGGTCTATCTTGTTGGGTTCTACAACAGTCCCAAAATTATTGTACATATCCCAGTTGTAACTGTTGATTGCATTCTCATTTTTATATTCATTATAGATACGTGTTCCTGGATATGGGGTCATTACCATAAATATGGCATGTTTTACCCCGGCCATCCTTGCATATTCGGGATACTTCCTGATATCTTCTATTGTTTCATTTAGGTGTCCTATTATAAAATACCCTTGTACTCTAATCCTATAATCTCTCATTATTTCAATGGCTTTTTCGCAGGTTTGTGGTGTTGTCCCTTTCCCGACCCTTTTTAATGTCTCCAGGTTTGGACTTTCAATGCCAAGACTCATGTTACGGAGTCCAATGTCATGTAGTTTTTGCATTATTCGTTCGGCCTTAATTATGTCTGTCGACCTGCTTTCCGTCCATATTTTGAAATTTGTTAAATTATTCTCAAACATCAGGTCGACAATCCTTTCTATCCTGTCCACGTCCGTTAATAAGTTTGCATCCCAAAGCTTCAGTATCTTGCGCTTTTTGGTTGAATGTATCATCTTCAGTTCTTCAATTACGTTTTCGGGACTCCTGTATCTCCAATTCTTATTCACCATATCATTTGAACAGAAAGAACATTTTATCCTGCAGCCCCTTGAGGTATAAATAGTATCAAGTGAATAATCATCACCTTTATTTCCGAACCGTTTCGGCCTTATTTCACGCAAGGGATGAGGGACTTCATCAAGGTTTGTAATAACGTCTCTATCCGGATTATGGAAAACATTACCGTTGTCTTTGAAAGATAAACCCCGGACGTCTTCCGAGGGGCCCTCATTTACAATTTCCTTAAATGTAAGTTCTCCCTCGCCCCTGATTACGGCGTCAACATATGGTGACTTAAGCACATCATCAGGTAATGCCGTGGGGTGATATCCCCCCATAACTACATATAAATAGTGTTTCTTTGCAATCTTAGCAAATTCCAGCGCGTTATTGTAAGCCCCCGTCATCGATGAAATGCCTACCATATCAGCTTTATGAGTTCCCAGATATCTTTCAAAGTCACGAAAAGGGTTTATTTCATTTATGTTTACCGGAATAGTTATTGAATCAACATCATTCTTTACCATTCCAGCCAGGTAGCATATTTCAGTGAGGTCTGAAACTATTAATGAATATGGTATGTCGACTTTTTGTGGTGATTTTATCAAACAAACGTTTTCAAAATAACTCATTTATGTATATTCCCCTATATCAATATATAAGTTTGTATTGTTCTTTGTTGTATCATCTTATACCTTGTGCAATATCTAATTAGTTTTCAACGTATAACATTACTTTTTATATTGCTGCAATAAATAGTGCACTTTGTTCTTTATTACTTTCCTAACAACCTATTTATTATACAAAACCGTATAAATACATGACGAGTTGTTAACTTTGACTCATCCACATCACAGGATGTGGTATAGTTTTTATGCTGGTATAATGGAATGAGATTGAATGATAAAGCTATGGATTATTATAGTCAAGGAAAAAGAGAGAGGCTACGACATCTCAAATTTACCTGTCCCTCGCAAAAACTCATCCGATACTATTTTTCACCAAAATTATCAATACGGGGGGGGACGATTTCATTTCTTTTGGATTTTCGGAAATGAATTTTACTGATTTTAATAAGTTTTATTAGTTTTTTTATCATGGAACAAACTTAACAAGCTCCATGAGAAAAGTCAACATAATCAATAAGTTATGAAT
>JAZGGS010000207.1:0-12249 GCA_036480595.1 Ignavibacteriaceae bacterium | reverse complement strand
GCGATGCTTGGTTACACAACAAATAAAACATGGTACTGGGCACTTTATACCAGACTTTATATGGATGAGGATAATTACCGTGTCACTTTAGCATATGGAGATGCTTCAGTTAATTTCCAGTACTATGAAGAATTGGGGGGGATGTTTATCAATTTTAATTCCCTTTATGATGTTTTTTATATTGAAGCACAACGCCATGTTTTCAAGCGATGGTATCTGGGTCTTAAGTATGTAAATTTAAAAACAAAAACTCAAT
This sequence comes from Ignavibacteriaceae bacterium, assembly GCA_036480595.1. Classification (GTDB taxonomy): domain Bacteria; phylum Bacteroidota; class Ignavibacteria; order Ignavibacteriales; family Ignavibacteriaceae; genus JAZGGS01. The sequence continues at coordinate 11,993 of JAZGGS010000207.1, read as the reverse complement.
TTGATTTAGAGGGCACGGAACCTGTAATATCAAACATGAGCAATCTTGGTTTTGTAGTATCACATGATACGCGTGATTTTATTTACAATCCACACAATGGTGATTTCTTAAACTTAAAAACAGGCTTTTATAGAGATGCCTGGGGATCGGATTTTAAGTTTGATAACTATGAATTTGATTTTACAAAGTTTTTTAATATTGATGCAACAAGAGTAATTGCTGGAAGATTTTCCGCATATGTGGCAACTGGTGAGGTCCCTTTTGAAGGTCAGCATGTAGTTAAGCGTGATGATATCCGCGGTTATACTAATGGTAAACATAGGGCTAACCAGGTTTATGCATTACAGGGAGAATACCGATGGAACCTTTACAAAAAGTGGGGTATGGTTGCTTTTGGTGGTGTTGCTACGGCGGTTGATAACCTAAAGCAAATACAATTTAACGGGCTTCTCCCAGGTGTTGGTGTTGGTTTGCGGTACATGGCTATAACAAGTGAGCAAATAAATATTGGTTTAGATGTGGCCGCAGGGAAAGATGATTGGGGAATTTATTTCAGAATTGGTGAGGCGTTTGGAGATAAGTAATAATTCCAACAACTTAATTCTTTTCCCCAATCCCTGTTTATAATATAGGTGGTGTTTTTTTATTTTTGTATTAATTCAAGTTTTGGAAATGTCCACTCTCCACTTCTGATTTCTTCATGGGGTAAATAATATCTTGTAACTAAATCGAATTGACCCGCCGGTACCTCCAGGCAATTGAGATCTCCCTCTTCACAATTTGTTTTGAATAGAAAGGTTACAGTACCGTCTTCATTTTTAATAGCAGTAGTGTTGTTGATATGATACTTATCATGTGCATTTGGATGTAGAAAACCTCCTCGTTCCGCATCATATACGGTAATAGACCAAAATGTATCCACAGGAGGTTCTGTAGTAGTCAACGAATAAGTGCGTATAGTTTTGATTTCAAGTTATTGAATTGTTATTTATCAGCATCTTCACTTCCACCCATGGGAATACCCAAAGATAATATGAATATTGAATTATTCCAGGCATCTCCTATATTGTCTTTAAGCATATCTGTTAGCCCATAATAGTAAGTTATACTCAGTCTTAAACTTCGCATATTTTTTCCCGGTGTAAAAAAATAGTCTATAATTCCGGTTACACCTGCATCCCAATGATTAAGTTTTTCACGGATATTTCTTTCCATAGAAAGATCATCTCCAAGAAATGTATAACCTTCGTATACATCACCTGCGCTGGTTAAATAACCAACTTGAGCACCTGCTCCAATTTTTACCGGACCTAAACGGTATTTAACAAAAACAGGTAACGAGATATAATTAAGACTGCGTTCAATCGTAATGTCTCGTACAAGAGTATCTAATTCAGGAACAAAAACATCAAACGGTTCAACGTTTTTAGCCCCGCCAGGCGTTTTAATAGTAAGATTAAAATGAAGAAACCAATCATCACTCAGTTTTACCTCACCAAAAGCGCCGAACGCCCAACTAATTCGATAATCAGTATTCTCTAAACCATTTATATTCGAACCGGATAGGGAAGCATTTATACCCATTTGAAAGGTTTCGGTAGATAGCTGATCACCAAATAGCAGGATTAGCAGTGCTTGTGCATTTGAAGTGGAGTGAAAAGAAAAGAAAATAACCAAAATTAGTAATATTTTTTTCATTTTGATCTCCTATTTGATTTCTTAACTGGATCTCAACCAATTTGCATGTACTATTATACTGTTTTTCAATGAATAGGGAAGAGAAAAACATAACTTAAAAAGAAGTTAAGTCTATTAGAAACTACAATCAATGGTTGTTCCCCAAATAGCAACTAATGATAAATATGAACCTATTTACTCCCACCTACCAGTTGGTGTGTTTACTACAAAATAAATTGATTAACAAAAAACACCAAGGCTCTTAGATTTAATTCTGATCAACCAACCCCTGCTTAATAACATAGGCGGGGGTTTTTTTGTTTGAAGTAGAACCGATGGCTCTCCTTAGCTTGAGAATTTAATTTTTTAATTACCGACAACGTTTTGAATGTGGAGTGTTTGGAATTTCTAGGTTTATCACTTTCAAAATACCGTACTCTTTGCTAATTGCTATCATCTTCATTTTTAGCACTATCCGCCAAATGTCCTATATTTTTTGTTGTTTGCTGCTTTTTCTTGTATAATCTCCATAAAATCAAACTTGTAAACCCATAGACTATTATTGCAGGAATTGAAGCTTCAATTCCAAAATCTCCTCCATTAAAGATTTGGTTGTTTCCAATATTAAATTGGACTAATACCTCAGAATTTTCTTTAGTGTCAAATGCAATTAAACCATTAAGTAATATCAAATTCCACAAAAAATGAACAATGCCTGCATTCCATATACTTTTCGTATATATATAGATCATTATAAACATAAATGAAACAAGTAAACCTGATATTAAAAGCTGTACTACATTTAAAAGTGACCCTGCACCCCCAATATGCTTTAAAGTAAATAAAAGAGAAGGCGCAAAAGCAGCTACCCAAAATTTATATTTAGTTTTTAGCAGGTTAAACAAATAACCTCTGAAGAGAATTTCTTCTAAAAAGCCAGCAGCCAAGGACATCCCTAGTGCTTTGAGAACAGTATCAAAGATATATGATTGACTTAATTCTGTATCTATGGTCTCCACGAATAAATTACCAGTAATATAAAAAATTACCACAGTCAAAATTGGCAAAATAAAACCGACCAATATCCATAAGCCAATATTTAGAAACTTCAAATTTAGTGTGAGCATATTTAAAGGAAGCTTGGCCACATACTTCGTGTACCAGAAGAGCAATACTATTGTAATAAATATTCTAATTATTTCCGAAATACTTACTAAAAGTCCGGATTCATTTTCAAATCCATTAATAATCCTAGGTATTGCAGCAATGGTAGCTGCAAGTATAAAGATGATGAAATACAAGAAGAAATTACCCCATACTTTCCAAGTTTTAACTTCATTCATAATTTTTTTTATTTAAATAGTACATAACTTCTCAATAGACACAATGCATTTTAACTATAAACTTACTTAACTCAGATGAATATAGAGAAAATCTTTAATTCAGTAGATAAAGATGATATGAATTCACCCCTAATAAGCATATGTACAGAACTCGAAAAACAAGGATATCAAATTAAGATAGAGGAAGTAAAAGAAACCTGTGAAGACTTAGATCATCCCTCATTTATAGATTTGGAAAAATCCACGAATGAATTTGTTTTTGAATTATATATGGAAAATAATAATGATCAAAACTATTTAAGATTCATTTAATTTTTTAGAGCACCGTTATCAATCCATTTGGCGATAGAATCTATCACTGCAGGATCCAGGGGATTTCTATTAAGCGGCATTCTCGGATTAACTTCTCCTCTTAAAATTTTAATTATTAGACTTTTGGAACTGTTATCCGGCACGACACGTTTAAATTGTGGAAACAATAAACTTTGAACATTAACAAGATTGCTAAAGGCATTACCTTCAGTAAGCAAGAGATTTGCCTGGTTGTTAACAGAACCATGGCAATTGGAGAGTGCACAGCTTTGTGTAAACACTTTTTGCTGAATGTCGCTTAGTTTACTCAACGTCACATTTGATGGGGAAGATGGTTCGGGTTGTGTGCTGCTTTCTTCCGAACAACTGATAAACATTATTGCTGTAATTATAAAAATTACGATTAGAACTATTTTCTGCATAATATTCTCCTTTAAGTGTTACAATACATATTAATATTTCCTCTTAAGTGTTACAACACATATTATAGTACATTATTTTTTATAAAAGTGACTTATGAGTGACATTATAACAAATTATAATTAAGTGAAGGTCACCCTAAACTTTCATATTATTAAATATTAAGCCCGATTGGAGAGAGAAAGTCAAACCGGATTCAAGATTTTTCAAGTTTTTTTAGTACAATTCATTTTCCCCAACCCCTGCTCAGTAACATAGGCGGGGGTTTTTTAATTTTATCAGTAGGTCCACTTGCCTAAAACATTTAGGGTGATACATATCACATTCGAATCAATATATGTGTGCAAACATATTTGCATAATTAGCAACTTATTAGTAATATCAGATAACAATTATTAACTCGCCCGTCAGCATCAGATTTAATGTAATTGCTTTATGTACAACTGACGAAGCTGTTAACCAAATTTCTACAGCTATAGAATTAATATTAACACATTTAACTAATAAAAGGAGTATAACAATATGGCACATTTACTTGTTAAGCATAAAGTTGCTGACTATAATACCTGGAAAGTAACCTTTGATGCGTTTGTAGAAACAAGGCGCGCTGGTGGTGAGAAATCATTCCAGATTTTACACCCTGATAATGAACCCAACAATCTTTTGTTAATGTTTGAATGGGATAGTCTAGAAAATGCTCGTAGCCTTATGGCTTCTGCGGAGTTAAAAAATGCCATGAAACAAGCTGGTGTTATTGAAGAGCCACAGATGCAGTTTTTAAATGAATTAGATAAAGGAACATTGTAATTCTCATATCTAGATAATCCTTTGAGGCTTATTTAAGATAACCTTTATGAAATTTAGTGGAGATTGATATAAAGGTTGTAGTAGGTTAAATAATAATAAAAACAGAAAACTAATTAACTAACTAATTAATTGTAATTAATAATTCAATAATGGAGAACATAAAAATGAAATCACCAAAGCAAACTTTATATGCAATCCTATTTGGGGGTGTTATTATGGTGAGCTTTACTCCAACGACTTTTGCACAATTTCCTAATCCCGGTATGGAAATAGATGGAAATACCGCGCTAGTCATTACTGATCCACAGAACGATTTTTTGAGTCCTAATGGAGTAACGTGGGGTGTCGTTGGCGAGAGTGTTACGGAAAACAACACAGTAGAAAATATTGAAACCCTCTTTAAAGTAGCTAAAGTAAATAATATTCCGGTATTTATCTCACCTCACTACTACTACCCGACCGATAAAGATTGGAAATTCGAAGGAGCGCTTGAGGTGCTAATGCACAACATCGGTATGTTCGATCGCAAAGATCCACTGAACCTTGAAGGATTTGAAGGTTCAGGTGCAGACTGGTTACAGCGCTATAAACCATATATTCAAGATGGAAAAACAATTGTCGTAAGTCCGCACAAAGTTTTTGGCCCTGAAACCAATGACCTGGTTTTGCAACTGAGGAAACGCGGGATTAACAAGGTTATTCTTGCTGGGATGTCTGCCAATCTTTGTACTGAAGCTCACATGAGAGAACTTGCCGAGCAGGGTTTTGAGATTGCAGTTGTAAAAGATGGCACGGCCGCTGCAAAGGTCCCGGAGGGTAACGGCTATGAAGCAGCATTAGTTAACTTCCGGTTTATTGCGAACGCTGTCTGGACAACAGAAGAAGTCAAACAAGAAGTTGAAAAACGGTTGGCAAAATGAATGAAACAAAGGAATTCAGTTTTGGTAGTGGCTCGGTCGCGAGTGCTTACGACAATGTACTCGTACAAGTTCTTTTCGAACCTTGGGCTGTTCGACTCGTTGAGGAATGTCGACCCTGGAAAGGTAGCCGTATCCTCGACCTGGCTACAGGAACCGGGATCGTGGCACAACTACTGGCAGGACAAGTTGGACTTAATGGAAGTGTATTCGCCACAGATATTAATGGCGAGATGTTAGCGTTAGCTAGGAAACGGTGCGCTGGGCTAATTCCAGCGGTAAAGTTTATTGAATGCCCTGCACATCCATTAAAAATCTCTAGCAACTCATTTGACTTTGTCATCTGTCAGCAGGGATTTCAGTTTTTTCCAGACAAGAAACTCGCAGCCCAGGAAATCTACAGGGTCTTGTGTGATGGCGGAAAAATTATCGCAACCACCTGGCAGTCCGTAGTGGAATGTCAATTTTTCGGAGCTATTTGTAATGCGCTCAACATGATTGGTGAGTCTGAGATGTCTGACATGATGCGCGTTCCATTTGACTTTATGCCGAAGTCAGAATTGATCAATTACTTTGAGTCGGCTGGATTCGTAAATGTGCGGCTCGGAAGACAAGAGCAAGACTTAGTGATAGGCGGAGGAGAAGAACATGCCATTGAAGTAGCCTACTCGACACCTATTGGGCCGAAACTTCATTCCTTGCCTGATGAGCGACAGGTTCAATTCCAAAAAAAACTTATAGAACTCCTCAGCGAACTGAGCGACGATGGAATTACGATGGGGCGTATGGTGTCAAACGTGTTATCAGCCGAGAAACCGAGCTTACGTTCCTAGATTAAGGAGATCTGTCTAACAAGTAGAAGTTTGAAAATGATTAAAAATATTTAAGATTCTTTTTCCCCAACCCCTGCTTAATAAATAGGCGGGGGTTTTTCATTTCCACTTGATCTGGATTTGATACAAGAGCAATTGGGGTTACTAGTCCAAAGATCCTAACTCTTCCCCTCAATATCTGCCCCATCTCAACAGGAAATGCTTAGTCTGCATTATAAGCTGTAATAAAAATATAATCTCAAAAGAAGTAATGCGGTTCACTGCCACAGTTAAAGTCACCTTCCATAAAATAATTGCCTGTAATTCATATTTTATTTCTATCTTTGTTCTAAAGTATATCATTGATAGGAGGCAAAATGAAAATCGGGAGTGCTGTTTTAACAAAAATATTATCACTGCTATTAATAGCTGTAATTTTATTTAGTTGTGGGGGGGATGAAAAAGAAAATATAAGCAAAAACGAAAATATCCCGAAGCCGGATAAATCAATTTATGATGTTGAGTATACAGAGAACACGGAAATTATAAAGGAAAATTTAATGGGGATGTTGATCTCTTCTGATAAAGCTTCCGGTGTTTACAGGTTCAATGAAGATGCGGATGATCTTCTCGATATTGAGCCCGGTAAGGTTGTTCTTTTTTACGGACATTCTCTACGCAGAATTAAAAGCGTTCAAAAAGAAGGCAATGAAATAATAGTTTATACTGAGTACGCAACATTAAATGAAGCAATAAAGAACGGTACTATTGCGTGGGAATCTGAAATTGATTGGTCTTCCGATCAACCGGAAGTTAAAAACGCATCTTTATTAATGGGCGATGTAATCTTTGCCTCTGAAACTTCATCGGAATTAAAAATTCATTTTGAAGGAAAGATACAGGGATGGGATATCAACATCGATCTTGAACCAAAGAATAACAAGCTGTTTATTGATATAACAGGTTCAAAATCCATTAAAGGGCAAAAGGTATGCTCAATCCAAGGCAAGGGATTTATATCCAAATTCACCAATCAGGCTGAAATTAATTTTGCCAATTCAGAATTGGAAAATTTTGAATTCCAGAATAACGGGTTAAAAGGCGAACTTGAGATAATATTTGCAGCAGTAGGGTTGGGTTCGGAAATTGCAACACTCGAAATTCCTGCAAAAATAAAAATGCCTACCATTGTATATGGCATTCCGATTTCATTTAACATTGGGTGTAACTTGAAAATTTATCCGGAAGTAAAAGAAGGTGCAAGTAGCCAGGCAAGTTATAAAATAACTTATGACAGTGATATGGGTTTTAATTTTACTGAAGGTGATGCCCAAGTGAAAAGTAAAATCAACTCGGAGAATATGGCTGTTACAGGTGAAACAGTTAGTGCGGGTGTTGTTGCAATGGGAGTTGGGGTAGGCCTTGAGTTTCCGCGATTCGAAATTGGAATACTGGGAGAAATCGTGGTTCCATATTTTCTTTATAACACTAGCGTTTCAACATTTTTTGAACCGGGACTGTTGAGCAATGCACCTCCCTGCCAGGAAGGGAGAATGAAATTTAAATGTGTGTCCGGAATTGATCTCAACTTTTTCGGAGTGAACTATGCTTTCTCAAAAACACATTTTGAAAAGGAAAAAAAATGGCAGACCGAAGGATCGCGTTGTGAAGATTAATCGATAGCCTCAAAAAACATACTTTGGATGCAGTAAATAAAGTAAATGAAAAACTAACGGATATTAAAATTACATACTGTATGAAAAGAAAAAGAAATTTCTGTTGATGAAGTGAACACTTAATACAAACCAGGGTTACCCAACCCCTGTTTAATAACTTAGGCGGGATTTTTTATTATGTGTTAATAATGAGTTTACTTATAAATTTTTATTGTTCGAATTGGTTTTCAAATTTATCTTTTTGATGATGGGTAATCAATCTCCGATTTATTATTTACATACTAAAGCTAATCTCGAATTAACGCTAACTTTAGCAAATCAATAGCAGAATCCAGAAGTATAAATTGCTTGTATATCAGATAACATATGATTTTGTATCATTATTGTTCATATTGCTTAACTAAATGAATCATTTTAAGAAAGGGGTAATACATAAAATTCAAATGGGTATTGTCTTAAGGATTTTCTATCATTATTATTGTTGCACGATTTGTGATTATATAATTACAATTTATTGTCCGGTAGCACTTTAGAGTTGTGTCATTTACTATTCGGTAAAATTATTTTTATCAATTCATTCAGGGTTAAAAATGTTTAAGCATAAATATATTTTAATACTAGCGGTTGTTCTTGCAACCATTACATTTATGAGTTGTCAAAACGAGCAGAATCCAGTTGAACCATTTATCAGTCATAATCAAGTGGAATTATCTAAGGCGACAATACCTTTTGGCGCCACGATAGATTCTGCCGAATTTTACATTAATACCACTACTGCAGTTAATGAAGAAGTAACTCTTTACAGAATTACAAGTGACTGGCAGGAATTGGTTGCTACCTGGAATAATTTCGGAGGTAGTTTTAATACTGATTCCGAGGGCTCATTCATTCCAACCGCTACAGGCTGGTATTCTGTGGATCTCACCACCTTGGTAAGTAATTGGATTGATGAAACATATCCAAATTACGGGATACTTTTAAAAGAAGAATCCCCAGGACAATTTCAAACTTATTCAAGTAGAGAATCCGGTGATAGTCCCCATCTAAAGATCTGGTGGACTTTAGATGACACAAGTGGGTATGATTCTACAAATGCCTTTGCTGATACCTATATTCAGTCAGACTTGGGCGATGATAATTTCGGTAGCTCAAATGAATTAGCTACAGGTTGGCAAGATACGACTGAAAAACAAACTTTGGTTAGATTTGAAATAGAACTGACTTATACTGGTTGTACTCGTTCGAAGGGTTATTGGAAAACGCATTCAATTTATGGACCTGCCCCATACGACTCTACCTGGGCACTGGTTGGTGAAGATTCAACATTCTTTTTGAGTAATCAAACTTATTACCAAGTATGCTGGACACCACCAAGGGGCGGTAATGCATACTACATTCTGGCTCATCAATATATTGCTACGGAGATAAATTTCGAAAATGGTGCTGATCCTAGTGAAGCACAAGAAGCTTTTGATGAAGCAACCGAATTATTTAATACTTATACACCAGAATACATTGGGGGTCTAAAAGGTAACAACTCGATTCGTCAGCAATTCTTAGAATTGAAAGATACGCTTGATCAATACAATAATGGGATAATCGGACCAGGAATATGTGAGGAATATTCTGCTGAGTATCCATATAGGCTCGAATAGATCAAATTATAAAATATAATATGGCGAGTGAAATTTTTACTCGCCTTTTTTATAACATCAATAATTTTATAAACTTAATTCTTTCTCCCCAACCTCTGCTTAATAACACAGGCGGGGGTTTTTTATTATGTGTTAACTTGATTAATGGTTTGTTTGTTGTATGGCTTGAATATGGTGCCGTGTGCATGTGGATTGGTTGGAAAGTATACGCGTTTTAGAAGTTGTAGTATTCTTTAATTGTCAATTATCAAGTGTGTTTTTCTTATATACATTGTTATCAAACGTATTATTCATTTATAAGTAATTCCAGAGGTTTTAATTCTTCTATTATCTTAGTGGAAATCCAATATATATCATGATTATGACAATAAAACAAATACTTTCCATCGGGGGATAAAGTGGCAACACCTTCATATTCAGAAGAATTAATTTTATTACCAAAGTTGATGGGTACTTCCCACTCATTCATTTTATTCTTAAAACTTATATAAATATCATAATCTCCAAAGCCTCCGGGTCGGTTGGAGTCAAATATTATAAAACTCTCATCCGGTGCAACAAAAGGATGGAATTCCTGATACTCGGAGTTTATTTTATCATTTAATAATTCTCTTTTCACATAACCATTTTCTGTTTTATCATATTTTACAATGTCAGCTTTTTCCATTGGATAAGAACCCCTTAAAACATCTGTTACATAGATTGTTTGGTCAACCGTTGATGAAGCAAACAAACCGGGCATTAGTTTTTCAGGTTCTTCCCAGTATTCGTGAATTAATTGGGACGTCATAATATGAGGACTTAATTCATTTTTTTCGTTAAAAAAAAGTTGTGCGAAATATATGGTATTTGAGTTGGGTGAAAATATTGGCTCACCAATAGATTCTTTACTTGCATGCAGTATCGGTTTCGGTTTCGTCCATCCCTTATTTTCTGATTTACTGAAGAAAATATTATGTTTATTGGATCCCAACGTATCACAAGTATAAAGCAATAATTTTTGATCCTTAGAGACGGTAATACCATAATCATCAAATCCTTCCCTTGAGATAATTCCTGGAGCAAATATTTCGGGTGTAATGCCTGGCGGTTGTTGACCGAGATAGGGGCCTTTTAAAATTGGAAAATCAGCTTTATCTTCAGTGTTTTCCTGCGAACATGTAAGTAATATAGAAATTAGTAGTAATGGAATAACAATAATAAAATTTTTAATTGACTTCATATTTTTCTCTTTTCCGTATATGTTTTGTAATGTCTTAATATACGCAATGCGTTTTAACTATAACTTAACCAGTAAAGTATGTAATTACAAAGACAGTCCTATCACCTTTATCATTATCCATTATTATTAAACTTTCCCTCAACTCCTGCTTAATAACACAGGCAGGGGTTTTTTATTAAGTGTTAACTTGTTAAATGAATTTAAATATCACATAGTAGTATTTATAAATCTGAATTTTACTAAATTGTTGTATGATGAAATCAAGGAAAACCACACTTACAAAATTATACTATTATTTTTTGTTTTTAATCATCCTAGCGCAAAATGATTATTAAATTCTACGGTACAAGAGGATCAACTCCAATTAGTGAAAGTGAGTTTATGGAATTTGGTGGAAACACAACTTGTGTATTTATCTCTGGACTTGATGAGGGCGCAGGTTCAGTTATTATGGATGCAGGAACAGGAATTAGAAAACTCGGTAGGGATATATTAACAGAAAAAGTGGATACCGGCGATAGAATAAATTTGGGCTTCACTCATTTTCACTGGGATCATATACAAGGTTTTCCTTTTTTTGAACCGGCTTATAACCCAAGTTCAATTATAAGAATATCAACAATGGGTGAAAGAAAAATCCAAAACTTAAAAGATATATTTTCTACCCAAATGCAAAGTGTGTTTTTTCCGGTTCAGCTTGATAGTATGGGGGCACAAATGGAGTTTGTAAAATATAACACAAGTGAACTGGTGGGTGAAAAGGGCGCTATTGTTAATGTAACTGAAGTTCAACATCCGGGAGGTTGTATTGCTGTCAGGTTCAAGTTTGATAAAAAGTCGGTTGTCTTTTGTACTGATGTGGAACATCCAGGTGGAATCGATGAAAATGTTGTTGATTTGGCTATGAATGTTGATGTATTAATTCACGAAGCACAGTATACTGATGAAGAATTAGAAACACATAAAGGTTGGGGACATAGTAGTTACAGTCAGGCAATTGAAGTTGCGGAAAGATGCAATGTTAAGCAATTAATAATCTCACACCACGATCCAGACCACAACGATGAATTTTTACGAAAAATGGAAGAGAAATCTAAAGAGAGATTCAAAGACCTGATTTTTGCCAGAGATGATTTTGAACTAAAATTTTAA
>JAZGGS010000206.1:0-2385 GCA_036480595.1 Ignavibacteriaceae bacterium | reverse complement strand
TGATAATAATTCTTATAACAATAGTTTTTGGATTTTTGTTTTTTGAACCATTCTTAACTGAAACTGTAGAAACCATTGTTGTCGTTAATAAGGAAGTATGGAAAGGTGAGAAAGAAAGATACTTTATATTTGCCGAAGACGAAGTTTTTCTGAATGAAAATAATTACTATCATAACAAAAGTAATGCAGATGTTCTTTTCCCTCTGTTTCAAGCTGGCAAAACATACAGAGTAAAAATTGTAGGGTATTATCTCCCGTTAATCCCGCGCTTTAGAAACATCATCAACATCTTAGACCAGAGGGAAACAAATGTTACCCTGCCGACTAAATAAATCCACACACAACATTATTCTGAGGGTTCTATTCTCACTTCTGATAATAATTATCGGAAGGAAGAAAGAATTGTTACCTCTTTTAAACCTTAACCTGCTACCGATTAGCCAAAAGGGACAAATTAGATAGATTATTTTAAAGGCATAATTTTTATAATTTAGTATTGTCAATTATATATAACTTTTTAACAAACATCTGGAATTACAAATAATATGGCACTCTTAATAACTGATGATTGCATTGACTGTAACGCCTGCGAAATTGAATGTCCTAACAATGCAATCTATAATGCAGGTGATAGCTGGGAGACGAACGGCGATGAGCACGATGCTTTAAATGACGAGCACACATACATTGCTTATGATAAATGTACAGAATGTATTGGATATTATGATGAACCGCAGTGTGTTGAATCCTGCCCAAGCGATGCAATTATTCCCGATCCTGATCGCCAGGAAACCCGGGAAGAATTAATGGTTAAGAAAGAACTTATTGGCGTTATATTAAAATAACCATTAAATGTTTTAATTATTATTAAGGGAGCTTAGCTCCCTTTTTTATTTTGAATCAGAATATATATTCTACTGCTCTTTTAATGAAATAATAAGTCAACACTCCTGAAACTGCAAGCTTAACAACAATCATCAATAAGCCGGTTAAAAAAGTCACAGCTCCAACTTTCATAGCTTCCGATCCTTTTTTACCTGCAATCAGCTCTCCTGCTACGGCTCCAATTAATAAGCCAAGTATCATTCCGAATGGTGGGAAGAAAATTGTTCCGATGATCATTCCTAATATTGATCCCCAAATACCGTAGCCACTGGCTTTATAAACTTTAGCCCCAAACAGGGGAAGCACATAATCCAGGACTGTAACCAATATTGTAATGATTCCCCATATTATGTAGAACTCCATTGAGAAAGCATCTTCAATTGCTATTTCTAAAATTAGAAGCGAAACAAAATTTAGGAGCGGACCAGGTATGGCAGGGATTATGCAACCGGCTATTCCTGCAATTGCAACTAGAAAGCCAAGTATTATCAGAATAATTTCTAACATCTATTTTTCATCTTTGTCACAATATTCTTTAATCACTTCATAAGCTTCAAACAGACCTAACTCACCGGCTTTAATAAAATCTGCGCAGGCGTTATCCTTTAATTTAATATTTGCATAGCAAATACCACGGTTATAATACGCAAGTGCATCAGCGGGTTCAAGTTTTATAATGTGTGTATAATCCACAGCGGCACCAAGAAAATTATTTAAACCAACTTTTGCTTCTGCCCTTGAGTAATAGAAATCACTGCTGGTTGGATCAAGTTTTATTGCTTTTGTAAGATCTGCAATTGCTTTTGGAAATTTGCCAAGTTTTATATAATCACCAGCCCTGTTCTGGTAAGCAATTTCATCTTCCTGGTTTAATCTGATAGCTGCAGTGTAATCCTTTATTGCCTGCTCATATGCACCAATTATACTCTTTATATTTCCCCTGTTTACAAAAAATCTTGCATCGGTAGAATCGCGTAAAATTGATTTTGAATAATCTTCAATTGCACCGTTGTAATCTCTTAGTAATTCTCTAACATAACCCCTGTTAAAGAAGGGTTCAGGGTTAAGAGAATCAATTTCAACAGCGTGGTTATAATCACTTATGGCATCATCGTAATTTGTTAAAGTTGTATAAACCAATCCCCTGTTAAGGTAATATTTATATTCACCCTGGTTAAGAGAAATTGCTCTCGAATAATCATCAATTGCGCTGGAAAAATCTTTTAGGTGGAACTTAGCACCAGCACGGTAAAAATAAATTTCCGGGTCTGTTGGATCATCCCATAAGGCCCCGGTAAAATGTGCAATCGCAGTTCTGTATTTTTCTTCTTCATAGCTTTTCAATCCCAATTTATACTTAGTGATATCTGAAGCTGTGCAGCCATTAATTATCAGCAATAATAAAATCAGATGTATGTATATATTTTGTTTTAATGCGCATAACTCCATAACACAATTTTACTAAAATATTATTTGAAATTAATCATTTTAACCAACAAA
>JAZGGS010000205.1:0-5858 GCA_036480595.1 Ignavibacteriaceae bacterium | reverse complement strand
CCATTAAATAAGGAACATATGGATCCGGAATATTTTGATATACTAAAAAGCTCAAACCTTCTGTTACTGGTTGTTGATTTACAGGCAACTCCTTTTAAACAACTTGAAGATGTACTTGCAATTCTTGAAGAGCACAAAATCGCACCTGTCCAGGGAAAAAATCAACTTTCGCAAGAAAAGAACTTTTGTTTTATTCCGTTTATTGTTGCAGTAAACAAAGATGATGATGATAAGTTTGATGAGGATTTTGAAGTATTTAATGAACTTCTTGAATCGGATTTGCCTTTGATCCCGATTTCTGCAGAGCATAAACGCAACCTTGATAAATTATCTGAATTAGTTTTTGAGAAACTAGAAGTAATGAGAATCTATTCCAAGCGCCCTGGGCATGAAGCTGATATGAGCAGCCCTTTCGCACTTAAAAATGGCAGCACGGTTGAAGATTTTGCCCAAAAAGTTCACAAGGATTTTTACCGGAATTTAAAAACCGCGCGTGTCTGGGGCAGCAATGTTTATGATGGACAAATGGTTGGAAGAGATCACATTCTACACGATAAAGATGTTGTGGAACTGCATTTGTAACTTATGTAGTATAAACCTGTGACCAGTTTGAATTTTATAAGAAACAGCTTTGAGTAATGTATTGTAAGAATCTAAACCTTGCAGCTGTAACCGACCCGCCACGTCAAACTTCTTATTAGTAGATCATCTCATCAAAACCATCTTCCTGGTTTCAGTGAATATGCCCGCAGTTAAAGAATAAAAATAAATCCCGCTTGGTAAGCTTGTTGCTCCGCCTGTGGCGGAAAACTCGACTTCGTAAAAGCCTGCGCTTTGTTCTTTCTTAACCAGGGCAATCACCTCATTCCCTAAAACGTCATAAATCTTAATCATAACGGGAGACATTTCAGGAATTGAATAACTTATTTTAGTTACAGGATTAAAAGGATTGGGATAATTCTGATATAAGTTAAAAGTAAATTCATTATCAGGCCCATCTTCAATACCTGCAATACTCACCGCACTATACGTATAAGATGCCCTGATATTTTCACCCAGGGTTGGGTCAGTATTCATGACCACCATAATAATTTTTTTCACATCTATTCCAAGTGAATCCATATAGAACGTTGCCAGGTTTAACGAGTCCAGGGAAAGAGATTCAACCGAGTATATTTGTGAATTACTGTTTCCAAGCTTTAGAAATGTTAATCTGAAATCAGATGTATCAACGCCGTCAAATTGAATATAAATATCCCCTGGTATGGTGGAAGAAAAACTAATATAATCAACGGCGTATGACATGACAGAATCCGTTCTGGCACCGGATGGGAATTGAGTAATTGAAGCCGCAAGCCTGCAAGGCGGAAAGTTATAATGGAGGTATCCGTATCTGCCGTTAAGATAAGTTTTATTATCAAGATAATTAGCAATTATCCACTGCTCAAAAGTTTCATCAAACGATTGTGGGTATCCGAGAGAATCGAGGGCATTTACCACTCCTTCAATTCCGTTTGCCTGATCATTTATAAAAGTGCTTATAAAATTTTCTTCCCCATAATGTTCGAACATAAAAGTCATCCATAGCTTAGCCTGGTTATAGCTCGGCCCCCCCACAAAATTGATTAGACTAAGATCAGGTTCGTATGCAAAGAATGCCTGGTTATCATAAACATCCGGAACAGTTACATCTTCAATAAGATAAACCGGTGCAAAGTTTGCAAAAGCCTCATCGACCCAGCCATCCTCCCAGTACTTCACCGGGTTACCGGGCGGATCGGGTGAGTGGTCTCTTCCCCAGTGCAGCATATGCCCGAACTCGTGAGCCAGTACATTGTCTGCACCATAATTAAAAACATCATTGGAGAGATAAATAATTTCCTTTTGATTACTGTGCTTGCCCCAGATTTGCCAGACGGTGGAATCCAACATTTGATGAGCAGGATCGAAATAACCGACCCAGCCCTCGTTAGGAATTATAAGAATGAAAATTCTCGGATCGTTGTCGAATTCATCTGGCACCGGACCATATAGCTGAGTAAGACCGGGCACAAAGCTTGTATCATAAATATTAACCAGCGACTCAATCTGCTGTGGAGTGGGTTGATTGCTTACTTCGGTATCAATAAAAAAGTAACACTGCTCTCCAATTTCATTGCAGACTGCGTTTATTATTCTTTGTTCAATCGGAGGATTCGGCTGCCAGTCTATATAAGCTGCCGACCAGAACTGAAGCGTATCACCAATATTTATCTGGCAGTATGTTTTTTGTGATAGTAAAAGAAGAATGAAAAACAGGAATGGAATTATTGTTTTCATTGCTTTTCCCGTCAATTAAAGTTATTCTTCTTTAATCTAAAAATAATTAACTCTCATTGCCGCAATGTAATCTTCTGTGCATTAAAATCAAGCAATAAAAAAATAGTTTAACTTAAGAAAGGTGTTAAAAGTGTTTTACAAAAAAAACAACAATAATTACAGAAAAGCCGTAGATGGGGTTACCTACAAAACATTGGCATACGGTGATAAAACCTCACTTGGTGAATTCCGGCTTGAAAAGGGAAGCATTGTCCCAAATCACAAGCATCCCCATGAACAAACCGGTTATATGATTTCCGGACGAATGACCTTTACAATTGACGGTGAAGATCATAATGCTGAAGCTGGAAACAGCTGGTCTATACAAGGTAATGTTGAACACGGTGTTAAGGTTCATGAAGACTCAGTTGTAATCGAAGTTTTCTCACCGGTTAGGGAAGATTATTTGCCATAAAGAAGAATTTTGGGTATTGAACTTTTACCCTCCGAAGGTGTGCAGGTGGTTAGCTAAATTTGTTTCTTTTCCTCAATTTAGGATAAAGGCGGATAATTATCCGTTTGGTGGATGATAATCACCCACAGAATTATTAAATTTTTGCTACCATTCGGGATGCCAGAATCGCTCTTTATAACATTTTCCCTCCTTATATCAAACATAATAAACCTCAGTGTGGAAAAAGCAGTATTTTCCTTTCAGATTTCTTAATGTTAACTTTTTTAATAGAGATATGTTAAAAATCGGTTTGCAGTTTATACTAATATTCTTCCTTCTGTTTCATTTTCCACTTAACGCCCAACCAGGTATAAAAGGCGGATTGGCCATCTCAGGTTTACAATCATCTAATGAGGACTTCACTCCGTTTTTAGGATACGAAGTTTCGTGGTTACAGCATGGAACGAGCAACCCGGTGTTTGGTTTACATTTAGGTGTTTTTTACACTGTTAAATTTTCGAATGCATTTAATTTTCAACCCGAGCTTTACTTTGCACAAAGAGGATACCAATTTGATCATACTCCACTTTATAATACTAATTACAGTTTAAACATTAATTACTTAGAGCTTCCGGTTCTTCTTGAATATAATCTTCCACTGGATTGGGGATTTCATCCCATAATTATAGCTGGTCCGTTTGCTGCTATAAAACTAAGCAGCGATAAACAAATCAGGATTTCAAATGAAGAGATAAGCAGTAATGTTTCAAGTGTTAATGATTTAGATTACGGATTTGTATTTGGAATTGGTGCAGAGTTTGTTGCCTGGGACGGAAAATTAATTTTCGATCTCAGGATAAATTGGGGATTTGCTGATGTTATGACCCAATCCCCCGAGTTCATCAGCTTATATGATGATCCGGGCACTGTTAAAACAAGGGCTGTAACATTGATGACTGGATATCGTTTTAATCTAAATTGGTGAGAAGCTTATGAAAAAGATTGCGTTGTTTATAATTGCATTGTTACTGATATTTTTAAATAACACTTGCTCGGTAATTGATCCTGATGTTGAAGAATTTCCAGATTTTGATGGCGAAATAAAAAAGGAGATGAGCACTTACAAAATCCCCTCACTTTCTGCCTGTGTTATTAAAAATGATAAGATTGTTTGGGAAAGGTATTACGGAAATTCTGCTGTTAATAATAGTCTGCCAGATTCCGGGTCCATCTATGCAATCGCTTCAGTTTCAAAAACAATAATTGTAACTGCTGTAATGCAGCTCTTCGAGCAGGGATTAATTGATCTTGATGATGATATAAATGATTACCTGCCAATAGCTATTAGGAATCCTAATCATCCTACAATAAGAATAACTGTAAGAATGTTATTAACTCATACATCCGGGTTAGCCTGGCCGGTAGACGATTATGAAGTGCCGGGATTTTACGATTACTATCCACTGGATTCTGCTCCCCCTTTAGATGAATGGATACCGCAATATGTTTTACCCGGCGGCAACAATTATGTAGACGCAGTTTGGAAAAACACAATACCCGATGAACGCGAATTATATTCGAACATAGGCACTGCCTTATTAGGTTATCTTGTTGAAGTTGTAAGCGGAACCGATTTTAACTCTTATTGTGAACAAAATATTTTTAACCCATTAGAAATGTACAACACGAGCTATGCATACGCAGATTTAGATATGGATAAAGTTGTAAAGAAATATTGGGAAAACTATCAACAAATTGAACCTTACCGCCAATTGTCTTTTCCTGCACAAAGTCTTAAGACCACAATGGAAGACTATTCTCACCTGCTAATTGCATATATGAATGGCGGAATTTATAACGGATCACGAATTCTGCAGGAGAACACAACAGATCAAATTCTTCAAATTCACAATCCGGCAAGCGGCAGATGTTTAATCTGGCAAAAAGGTGTTGGTGATTGGTATGCACACTCAGGGGGTGAACCCGGCGCTGCAACCCGGGTTGAGTTTCATCCCGAAAAAAAGGTTGGGTTGATAATTTTTTCTAACAAGCGCACAGGGCAGGTTTATCCGGGTAACAAAATTCACGCTATGATTAGAAGAATTGCGAACAACTATTAATAGGAAGTAAAAACAATATATTTATTTATAAGAATAAGAAAGCGTAAAGTAATAGCAATTATCATTTCCTCAATAATTCTGCTATTGTCTGCGGTGCTTTTTTAGCCCTTACTCAACTGCAATATTTAAATCCAAATCTCTATTTTATAAATTCATTCAGAGTCAGTTTATCGGATATAGAAAGAGAACCATCTCTTGATTTAAAAGCAAACTCCAGGTTCTCAGTTTTGTTCCCGAGGTATTTTTTCACACTTCTGAACATACCGCCTGAGAAAAATTTATATGTGGTGAATAATGCGGTTTTTATACCTTCAAGCGTCGGAAGTTTTTTTACAAATGTTACCCATTCATTATCCGGATGCTTACGTGAAAATAAAGAGCCGTTTCTCCAGCCGCTAAGAAGTAAATAATCCGTACCTTCAAGCTTTTTAGGTTCAAAGCTGTCAATCGGGACAAGTTCAGCAGAGAGACCTCTGTAAAGTAGGAATTCTGCAATTTCTTCACCAAATTTTTTAGTGGGGCTGTTTTTACTCTGGACGATTATTAACGCCTTTTTCATATCATACCTCTGCTAGCTTTAACATTAAATTGCCAATAATTACTGGCCAGAACGTAAAGATGAGGATTGCCAAACACAATTAAAATCTTATAAAAGGACATTTTCAGTGATATGACTTTACTTTTCCTGTTCTAATTCATTGGCAGAATGGTAAAGATTTTACCTGTCCGCCGATCCGCCGCGGCGGATTAACGAAGAAGGATCTGATGGGTGACCAATAAACCTAACTAAAAAATATGGGCGGGACGGTTAAAATTTTATCAGACTTTTTGAGGTTATGCTTCATACAAAGTATTTTCACATTTTCAGCAGTTAAAGATGTTCCTCCTTTTGAATAAGGAAAGTCGTGATCATAATGTAGGCTTTCTTTTGAGCCGCAAAGCACGCATCGACTTTTTTATCTTACCTGGATTTTCAAAATCATTTC